>CAHJWO010000028.1 GCA_903642295.1 PVC group bacterium
GACTCGGCAGATTCAGAACGGAAAAGTCTGTAGCACGCGGTCACGCCAGCGGCGCGTGAGGCGGTTGCTCGCGCAAACGCTACATAGTTGCCACCCGAGCGAATGGCACCAATGGCGCTGACAATAACACCGCGAAAAAACGCGATCCGCCCTTGTGTGCAAAGGCACTAACCTCACACGTCCAGAGAACATTACCCACCATATGAATTCGTTTTTCTACTCGCTCATTCCCACCACGATCCGTTCCGGAGACGGGTTGCCCGTGACAGAAATGCCTCCGTCCGAATCACCGACGGCGGAACGCTCACGGAGGTGGAAAAAGCGCCGCCTCGCCATTTGCGCATCGTTGTTGGTCGTTCCGCTGCTCGCGGCGTCGAGCAGCCAGGCTACCGTCCTAGATTGGAACTCTGTTACCTGGACGCCCGGTTCGCTGGCGAAGTCGTTCGACATCGATCCCACGCATCCTGGCAACGACATCACCGTCACGCTTTCTTTGTCCACGGGCGCGGCCTTCCAGAGCAACAATCCCAGCATCAGCAATACGTTCACCGGTGGGCCGGTCACCACGACGAAGGCTCTCAACATGAACATCGACCTAGCGAATGCCGCAGCCTACGTGCAGGTGCGGATTGATTTTCTCTACGCGGGCGGAGTGAGTAATGCGAGTTTCTCCCTTTTCGACATTGATCGCAGCAGCGGAGCGGGAACTGCGTGGCAGGATCAGGTGCGCAATTTCTCCGGACAGGCGGTGGGGAACTCCACCATTTCTCCCACTAACGTCACGGGATCGAGCGGCAATTTGGTTATCTACAGCACTCTCACCGGCTATACGGCCACGGGAACCAGCAATATCGTCAACAGCGGTCCCGGGAGCCAGAACGCGAACGTCGGCGTCACCTACGGCCAGTCCTACATCAAGTCGATGGTTTTCAACTACGGCAGCGGTTCGGGCGTCCAGCTAAATCCCGATGCTCAGGGGATCGGCCTGGGAAAGATCAGCTTCACGCCGTCGGCCACGCCGGAAATCAACTCGAGCGCCGGAGCGATCTTGGGATGTCTGGCCGCGCTCGGGCTATACTGGCGGCGGCGGTGCGGGCACATCCCGGTGGTGTCGGCGGCGTGAGCAGCCGGTCCTGCCAGTAAGCGCGCGAGCCGCTTGCGGCTGCCTCACCCTATCATGGATTTTCAGGCTTTCTCTGCGGTTATAAAAATCGTCCTGCTGCTATGCAAATCACGCTTTTGCGCCGCCTGCGCCATTTGTCCCGCCATCGTGTCGCGCGCGCCGGCTGCGGCCTAGTCCTCCTTTTGTCGCTCGCGGGTGGCGCGCGAACGTTTCCACAGTGGTGGCAGGCTCGCCTGATTACGAAAGCGCGAGGATATCTGGCGCGCGGAGACGCGCGCGGGGCATTCCTGTGCGCCCGCGAGGCCTTGAACCGGGATACAACCTGCATTCCTGCGGTCGAGTTGATGGCGCAACTCGCTGCACGGTCGCATTCCCCGGAGGAGATTTTCTGGTGCCAGCGGCTGGTCACCCTGCGGCCGCACGATGCCGCGTGCCGCTTACAGTTGGCCGACGCCGCCTTGCGAAACGGGGAAACCTTTGTCGCGGCGCATGCTCTGGACGGAGTGACCGCCCCGGATCAATCCTTCCGCTATCACGGCGTGGCCGCGTCGCTCGCTTTGGCGACGGGGCAGCTTCGGCCCGCGCTGGATCATTTTGAAGAAGCGCATCGCCTACGACCCGACGACGGGCAAACGTTATTAATGCTGGAGCGGGTCCGACTGGCTGCTCCCGAACCGGAAGCTCGTGCGCTCGCGCATGCACGGTTGCTTGAGCTGACATCCGTTTTCGCGTCGCGGTTGGAAGCTAGCCGGTTGCTATTGGCCGAGGCACGGGCGCAGGGCACTTTGACAGAAGCGATGCGCCGCGCGCAGGCGCTCCGGGATTTGCCGGAGGCGGAGATGTCTGACCGGCTCGCTTACCTGGAAGAACTGGATCGCTCGCCGTCACCGTCACCGGTCGGAGACCTGGAGCCGCACAAATTCGAGAACGAACTCGCACGTCTCGAAAATGCGTCGCGTTTCGACGAATCGTCCAGTTTCGCGCTTGGCTCCTGGCTGAATTCGCATCACCATGCCAACGAGACCCGAGAATGGCTGGGCAAACTTCCGGCGAGTCTGCGAGATCTGCCTTTTAACACTCTTATCGAGGCGGAGGCGATGGCCGAACTCGGGGATTGGACGGAGTTGGCCGAGCGGCTTTCGCTTGGGCATTGGGGAGCGCTGGACTATCTTCGTCTGGCCTACCTCGCCCGTGCCGGCCTCCAGCGGACGGGCGCGCGGGACGCCGCGTTTTCCGAGACGTGGCAACAGGCGGTGCAGGCCGCCGCCACGGATCGCGGCAAGATCAAAATCCTGGCAGGTCTGACGGAACGCTGGGAGTGGAGCGCCGAGTCGAAAACCCTCTGGTGGGTGCTTGCGAATGATCCGAACGCCTCCCTGGCCTCGCTTCAGCACCTCTACACGCTGTGCCGCAAACGCGGTGCAACCGACGAATTGCTCCGCGTCTCCGAGCGGATTTACCAGCTCGATCCGGGCGATCTCATCGCGCGCAACAACTTCGCGCAACTCAGCATGCTGCTCGGTCGTGCTTCACCGGAAACCCACCGCATCGCCAGCGAAAACGCCGAACGGCATCCGGGTGATTGGGCCTTGATCTCCACCTACGCCTTCTCGCTTCACCTGCAAGGGCGCGACCATGAGGCGCTGGCCCACCTGCTCGGTCTCCCGGGGAATCCGAAAAATGATCCGCAAATGGCAGCGTATTTCGGGGTTCTCTATGCGGCCACGGGCCAGCCGGAAAGCGCCCGCCCTTTGCTGGAACTGGCTGCCGGCGCGGACCTCCTGCCGCAGGAAGCGCGACTGGTGCGGGAGGCTCTCACCCCGTGAACCGCGCGGGCTGGTTCGCCGCTCTGATCCTACTCTGGGTGTTCACCTGGGTGCATTCCACGCACGCTTGGCTCGAACTCGAGCAATACCGCTACGGCTGGGCGATCCCACCGCTGGCACTCTTCTTGGTGCATCGCCGTTGGCGCGGCGACCTTAGTGTTTGCAAAAATAGCTTACCCTCTCTCTTGGTCTGTGTTTTCGGCCTCGCAATCTTTGCGCGCGGCGTGTGCCTGACTTGGTTAGACCCTTCATGGCGGATGACGGGCGCGCTGCTGACCCTGGGCGCGGTGTGCGTGACGGCGGGGTGGCTTCACCTCGAAGGTGGGTGGCAGCTTCTGCGGCGGCAACTCTTTCCGCTGGCGTTCTGTTTCCTCGCCTTACCGTGGCCGAAATTTATTGAGCATCCGGTCACACTGGCATTGTTGAAAGTGATCACGGCGGCGGTCGTTGTTTTCCTGAACTTGTGCGGAGTTGCCGCCGCCCAACAGGGCAACGTCATCGAACTCCATCTCAACGCGCTTGGGATGGAAACCGCGTGCAGCGGGATCGAATCCCTCCAGGCAGCGCTGATGGCTGCCGTTTTTCTGGGCGAACTCAATGGTCTGCCCACCGCGCGCCGCTGGCGGCTCGCCGGTTTTGCGGTTCTGCTCGCGATGACGGCGAATTTCCTGCGCATCAGCGGGCTGGCCTTCCTGATGGAATTCTCCGGGCCGGGAATCGAGTCGCGCTTCCATGACATGGTGGGCGGGATCGCGACGGTGAGCCTTTTCCTTGTGCTGGTGTTCGCCGCTGGGTTCGGAACGCGCAAGGCAATCCCAGCAAGGACAAGCGAATTTTCGCGCGAAACGTGCGCGCCCGGCTGGACGGGGTGGGGTGCCTTTACGGTGGCTTTTTCGGTGATAATCGCGGCAGCGATAACTTTTGGCTTGAGCTTGCCTACGCAGGGTCGCGCAACGCTGCTTTGGAAGATCGACCCCGCGCGGCTCCCGCCGGGCTGGACGATGCATGCCGACGCGCTCACCGCGGCGGAACAGAAACGACTGCGCCACGGCCGCGAGGAACGTTGGCACCTCCGCAATCCCGACGGCGCGGAGGCCTATGTGATCTATCTTCGCTGGAACGACGGAGTCCAAACCGATGCAACGGCCTATCCGCACAGTCCAGGACTGTGCCTGCCGTCGCAGGGTTGGACGCAAGAGGGCGTGTCCAACGAGATACGCATCCCACTCGGCGCGGGCGGGGAAATCGTCCCGTTCAGCGGCTATCGTTTCTCTCGGCAAACCGACCGGCTGGTCGCGCTGCAATGCCTCTCCAGTGGGTCGGTGTATTTGCCGCCGCCGTCGGCGGGCGAAAAGGCATTCGGCGGGAACATCTTCGCCGCGTTTTACCGCCGGCCGCAATATGTGAGTGAGGATATGCTCATCTATTTGCCCGAGGCCGCGCGGAGCGATGCAAACACGGCGATGGTCCGCGTGATGGCAAGGGCGTTTCGCGCCGGCGGCTAAAACTGGAAGTAGATGAACACGGGACTGCGCGAGGGCGTCAGGATCATCACCGCGAACAGGCCCGCCGTCACACCGCAGCACCACGCGAAGCGGTTGGCATTTGCCAGACGGTTTGCGAGGCCGCCGAGTCGGAACGACGTGAAATGCAACACTGCGAACCCGCCGATTAGCACCATCGTCAACAGCGCTTCCCGCAGGTAGATGCCGTAGGCACGGTGAAATCCGTCGAAGACCACGAATTTGTGCAGGAGGTATTGCAGATCGCCGAAATTCTCCGCGCGGAAAAAGATCCATCCGACCAACACCAGATAAAGCGTCACCCCGACGCTTGTCACGCGATACGGCCATGTCTGACGCAGCTTGCCGAACTTGCTTGACCCATCCTCGGCAGGGGTAACAGCATTCAGATAGAGCCGATGCAGGGCGAGCAAAATGCCCTGGTAGGCTCCCCACACCACGAAAGTCCACTTCGCGCCGTGCCACAGTCCTCCCAGCAGCATGACGATCATCAAATTCACGTAGGTTCGCGCTACCCCTTTGCGATTGCCGCCGAGCGGGATGTAAAGATAGTCGCGCAGCCACGTCGAAAGCGAGATGTGCCAGCGTTGCCAGAACTCCGTGATGTTCGCCGAAAAATACGGGTGCGCGAAATTCTTCGGCAACCAGAATCCCAACGCCGCCGCGCTGCCGATGGCCATATCCGTATAACCCGAGAAATCGCAGTAGATTTGTGCCGTATAAGCAACCGTGGCGATGATGACAGGCACGCTCGAATAAAGATGCGGCTGACCGTACACCTTTTCCACAAACGGCGCGAGGCCGTCCGCGAAGACGGCTTTCTTTACAAGCCCCACCAGAAACAGGGTGAAGCCGATCTGCACGTTGCGCGGAAGGATAACGGCGCGGTTGGCGAGTTGTGGTAGAAAGTCCGATGCTCGTACGATGGGTCCGGCAACCAGTTGTGGAAAGAAGCTGATGAAGAGCAGGAATCTGGGAAGCTCCCGCACCGGTTCGAGTTTGCGCCGGTACACATCGACCGTATAGCTGAGCGTCTGAAACGTATAGAAGGAAATCCCGACCGGGAGGATGACATTCAGATGCGGAGCCGTCGCAAAAATGTGCAGGCCTATCCATTGCTGGGTCGTAAAGAGTGATGTCAGGAAGAAGTTCGAGTATTTGAAGAAGAACAGCAATCCGAGGTTGCCGCTCAAACTCAGGATCAACCAGCTGCGCCGGGAACCGGCTGAGCCGCTGTCGTACATGCGCTGGGCAATGAAGAAGTCGAAGACGGCGGACGCCACGATCAGGAGAACGAGATAGGAGTTCCACTCCGCGTAGAAGTACAAACTTGCAGCCGTCAGAAAGAACTGCTGAAGCCGTCGGCCGGGCAGAAATCGCGCACCCAGGACGACGAACACGAAGAAAATAAGATACTGGGAAGTGTTGAAGCTCATAAGTTTATTCCACGCTGGATCGGGACAGAACGGGATGAGAAGCGTTGTCAAGTTGCCGGCCTATCAGGCCGGTGAAAACCGCACGGCCCTCTTTGTTCAGGTGAACGAGGTCGGTGAAACAACCCGCCGGCAGCGCATCCTGATAATCGCAAACGTGCACGGCCGGAGATGCCAGTGAGTCGAGGTAGTCGCGCAACGCTTCGTGCCGCGGCGTGGCGATGGCCGCGTTGAGGAGCGGGTGCAACGGCATGTTCATCAGCTCCACCGGGATGCCTTCTGCTTCCAATTCGGAAACGATCAATTTTAAACTACGCCCGGAACGGCTTTGCGCCGGCTGAGCCACCTCACTCTCCGTGTACGGCGGATAGCAGCCCGCCCGCGAATCGAGATACTTTTTCAGATCGGTCGCTGGAAGCGATTGAGTATAGACGAAAGGCGACTTCAAGTTCTCCGTGTAACCGGGAGGGACCGGATTGGACCGGTCCGGCAGGCCGAGTTTCCAGCAAAGCGCCGGGAAGGTATATTTACGTTTCCACCAGAAACGCTCCCAGGCCGAGCGTTGCGCGATGGCCGTTACCCTCGGTTCCAGCAAAGCGCGAGCGTCGGCGGACATCGCCGCGTAGGCGCTCGCCGGGAGAATCGCGACCTGATCCTCGAACGGTGCACGCGACTCAAACACTTCCGGGTAGGAGACACCGATCACCACGCAGTTGGGATGCACCCGGCGCACGCGGGGCAGTTCCACTAACCGTCGATATGGAATATCGCCGCTGACCGAGAAATTATAAGCCGCGATCTGCGGAGCGTGCATTTCGAGCAAACGGCAATCGATCCCTTCTCGAATCATGCTAGAACCCCAGAACAGGACGGTTCGGCGGCTGGGATCCATCCCGGTGAGTACGCGGTCGTAGCCTTCGTAAACGCCGACGACCCGACCGGCGTCGGAGCCTTCGTTTACATAGGGTGTGACCAGCCAGATGATCGTCGCCGCATACAAAGAGAAGGCAACGGCACAGGCTATCGCAACCTGGGCGAGGAACACGGGCCAGGTGAGCGGCTTTGCGGGAGCAGCGGGGTCGTCCTTCATCGGTCAAGGCGTCGCCGATTCCCCTCGCGCGCCACTCTGGAAAAGTTCCAGCAGACTTCTACCGTGCAGATCTTGATCGAAAGCGGTCGTCACGCGCGCGCGGGCGGCCTCACCCATCGACCCCAGTGTGGCGTGCCGGGATGCGCAATTTCGCAGAGCGTCCACCATGCCGGCTTCGTCATCTGCGGAGCGGAGGACGTAACCTTCCACGCCGTTGGTAATCGCCTCGCCGGAGGCCGGTAGGGGCGAAATGATCGCGGGGCGGGCACAGGCCATTGCTTCCAGCAGTACGTTGGGCAAGCCATCGTGAAAATTGGTGTCGGCCATCAACGCGAAAACGTGTGAATCCGCCATCTGCCGCGCCACCTGATCGTGCGGCAGCCAGCCGGGCAGGCGCAGATTTTGCTCGAAATTTTCTTCGCGCGATATTTGCCGAAGGCTTTCGGATAGTGACCCTTCTCCCAGCAGGGTTAGTTCAATTTCCCCGCCGTGTTGTTTGTAAAACGCGCAGGCGCGGACGAGGCGGTCGAACCCTTTGGTGCGGGTCAGGCGTCCCGCAGAAATCACTTTCAGCGGTCCGGGCGCATCCGGGAAAGGCAGAGCACCGAAACTGCTCAAGTCCACGCCGTGATAAATGAGGTGAGACTTGGCACGCGCCGCCAGTCCGAGCCGACCCAGCAGCCGTTCCATCGCGGCACGATTGCAAAAAGCGGCGAAGCTCAGCGCGTCGAAGACGACAGGAAAATGTCCGTGGTCGTGCTCGACCTCGTGGGCATGAATGCTCACGCTGAAGGGCAAGCCGATGAGTTGATGCACGATGTACGCGATTTGCGTCGCGCACGGCCAATGCGCGTGGAGATGCGTAATCTTGAGTTCCTGACATTGCCGAGCGAGCGCCGCCGCCCGCAGCAGACGCGCGCCAGCGTTTGTCTTCACGGTGCAGGCTCGCTGCAAATGGATGTTCGCCTGTAGCGTCGGCAGGATCTTGCGCCAAGCGCGCGGCAATCCGGCGACCGCCTCGCGGCACGAAAGGTAATGCACCTTCGAAGCAAGGTGCCGGGTCGGCGGGTCGAGTCTGGCCAACTCGGCCGCGTCGGGCGGTTTTAAGGCAAATACCTCCACGGGTAATCCGAGACGTTGCAAGGTGAGCACCTCGCGCGAGACGAAGGTTTCCGAGGCCTTGGGAAATTCGGCGATTAGATAAGCAAGCTTCATGCGAAAGCGGCGAAGTGTCCTGCCCGACTTTTGGCAGTGTCCACGCTGGAAAAGCGATTCGCGTGCGAACGGTCAGGAGGAGAATGCTGAGTTCGCGCCGGGCGAGTCTGTAGCTGCCGACGAAACGCCCGGGACACCCTTGGCCGGGCGGCGGATATCTGCTTCCGTGAACGTGCGTAGAAATGTTTCCGCGCAAAACCAGCCGAGGATGTAAGACTCCTTGCGCACGAAGTCTCCGAAAGCCAGCCGTCGCAGAAGGACCTTGGCGAAGTTGCGGGCGATCCGTACGAAGACTCGCCAGCCGAGCTTGGGGCGCGGCTTGCCCAGGTATTTTCCAACCCGATATTCGTCGAGACCCTTGCGGAACATCACGCTGGCCGGCCGTTGCGTGCGGTAGAGCACCGCAAAAGATTCGGAAGCGGCCACCGATGCGCCGGAGGATTTTGCGGCGACGAACCACTCAATGTCCTCACAGGTCAGCAGTCGCTCGTCGAAGGGACGCTCCCGCAGGCTTGCCGTGCGATAGAGGCAATTCGGGTTGCCGCCGGGAAAATCGAAGGTTTTGACCAGCGAGTATGTCGGCTCGCCAGACCGTGCTGCTGGCAGTCGCCCTCCGGCGGGCAACGTCGCCCCGAGAACGCAAACAACTTCCGCGGGAATGCTGGTAATTAAATTCTCAATTTGTTCGACGACATCGTTCCGGATCGGAATGCAGTGCGAGCTAAGCACCCAGATCCACTTACCGCGCGCCGCCGCCACGCCGGCGTTCAAACTGCCACCGTACGAAAATGGCTGCCCGGGATAATGGACAAGTTTGTCTACCCGCCGAACAACGTCCTTGGGAAGCTCGCTTGAGCCGGAGTCTACCAGAATGATTTCAATCCGAAGGTTGCGAACGAGCCGTTCGACGATTTCCCGTGTGGTTGTCCAGGAGTTATACGTTCGGATGACCACCGATATGCAAGGCTCTGGCTCAAAGGGTTTTCTCACGTTGGCCGTTCGGTTAGTATCGCGAGGAATATCTTTGCGTGGAGAACCGGCACTTTAGCAACTCGATGGCGCTGAAAAAATCTTTGGCTGCTGGCTGGCGGCGCCCGCGCGCGACGGAAATCGCACTGCCCAGAAACAATCCCAGGATGGCTCGCCAACCACGCAAGGACGGTAGGAGTCGCGTGGCGATAACCGCGTGGTCCCGCGCTTCCTTCCAGATCGAATGCCGCGGGTTGAGATAAAGCACGCCAGGGTTCTTGATGCGCACGGTCGGTTTGCTCGTATTCCGAAAAAACCAACAGGCCCATTCTTGATCTTCTGCACACGGCATGGTCGGATCGAAAGGGTGAAGCTCCCAACACCCACGATCAATAAGCGAGCAGGAGTTTGAGAGTCCATTGTATCCCTGAAATGTGCTAGAACGCGTTAGTTCGGCCGTGTGTCCTCGTCCGGGATCATCGCGCTTGGGCAGCCGCTCGCGCAATCGAGTTTGCGTGCAGTAAACGCCGGCCGCGCCATGGCGGCGCAGGTTGGCCAGCATGGTGCTGACAATGTCAGGATGAACGAGGACGGTGTGTGAACTGACAATCAATATCTCCGTGCCTGTCGCTGCGGCGATGCCTAGATTGAGTGCCTCGGAATAATTAAATTCGCAACTGACCGGATAATCGATCCATCGGCAACCGAAACAATCGGCGATCGTTCGTGTGTCGTCGGTCGAACCGGAATCGACGATGATCATTTCGGAAACCGTCTCATCCTGAGCGCAAAGCGAGACGAGTGTTTCGGTAAGCGTGCGTGCGCTATTATAAGTGCGCACCACGGCGGAAACGCTCGGATTCATTTTGTGGTTCATGCGGTGGGATCTTGCGAACGCGGCCGATGGCCGATGGATTTTCGGAACGCGTAAAGCCACCGCAAGGAAGGCGGGGATGCTGCCAGTCTGCCCTCGATCCAGACGGACGGGCTTGCCGCAACGCAACCGAAGATTTGGCGCAGCCGTTTGGGAAGCCAAGCCGTCACTATTTCGCGCATTTGCAACGGGACGCCAAGCGATGAAGCGTGAAGATTATTCTGGTCGCTGGATGCTTCCACAACTGCGAGCGCCCGCGAGACTTCCGCCGACGGATGCTGTGCGAAATTCGCACCCAAATCGGAAAACACAGCCGACGTCACCTCCGATGCCCCGATTTCCGGCGCGAGCGCGGCATTCTGGACGGCAAAGCGGCGGATTTTGTCATGAATGGCGCGCGTCAGCCCGCTGTTGGCGGGTTCCACAACGTCGCCCTGAAAAACGGGATGGGCTTGGTTTCCCGTTCCATGGTAGTGATGAACGCTGTGATGATTCGCCAGACCTAATACATGTTCAAATAAGGTCGCGTGCTGAAAAAGGAATTGTTTGCGGACGCCTGCGGGCAGGTCCAAACCGCGTTGATAGAATAACGCCGTCGCTTTCCCGGTGACGATGGGTGCGAGACGTTCACGCCGCAACCCGAGGTAGTATCCACGGCATTCCGCCTCAAGGTTGACTCCACGCAACAGGGTGCGCAATGCACTCTGACACGAAAGATACCAGCCAAGGTCCACCACGCCCCAGGGGACTGACTCCAACAGTCCTTCCGCGCAAAAATACGCTTGCGCGGCCAGGCAGCGCTCTCGAATTTTCATGCGTAGCTCGCTGCCCAGCGGCTCGCGGTTCAAGCTGGCCCAGAATCGCTGCCAGTCATGGTCGTCCTTGAGCACATATTTGCCGCGTTGTGATCCGGACTGCGCATCCCAGTCGGTTTCCACGTCTGCGTAGCCAAGTTCCAGCTTCGCAAGCAGCCGCTCCAGTGTCGGCGTCTCAAACGTCCTTCGCAGCCACGGCATTCCGGCTTCTGAGACGGCCGTAGCCGTCGGCAGCAAAAGAGACTGGCGCGAAACGTGGAGATAGCGGCACTCGATGTCGCCGAACCGTCCCGATAATTCTTTGGCCGCTTTATAAGTCATCTGACAATCGCGTGCCAGAAAATACAGGCGTCGAACTCCGTCGCGTTTCGCCTGCGCCAACGTCCAAGACGCAAACGCGAAAACCAATGGACTCACCACATTCGCAATCACCGAAGCAGCGTCCGGCGAACAATCGGCGTTCACCGTTAGCCGGCTTGTCTGCATTGCTCCCACGAACCTGGAGCGGATGTTATAATCGACGCCATCCGCCGCGAGCAGGCCGGCGTCCGCCGCGAGCGTCGGCCGATGATTGACAAGCCGACCAATGATGCCGAGCCGCTGCGGTGCCTCGACATCGCTCGCAGCATTGTCTCCGCAGTGGCGGAGTTCGCCCGGGTTCAGCTTCTCGTCCGCGAGAACCTTCTCGAAGAGATTTCCGGTTGCCTTGGTCTTGCCCCATTCACTGGAAATATAGATTCCGTCATTCTGACGGGCGAAACCGTGCTTTTGGAGTTGGCCCTCCACAAACGAGCGCGGCAGATAGGTATCGGAGATAAATAAAACGCGGTGGTCCGCCATTCTCAACTTCTCGATTTGCTGAAGCACGCAGGGAATGGGCTGCAGGCTTTCGTCCTCCAACTCCATTTCGAGCGAAGCGAGACCTGCCAATTCGGCCATACCGACGCGGCGCGCAAACTCCCGCCAGATTTCGTCGAGCGTGACTTCTTCGAGGGGGGATGACCGCCGGGCAAAACGTTCCGCTTCCATACGGGCCGCCCAGAGTGCTTGCGCGTCGAATCGTTCGGCTAGAACCGGCAGCCGACGCAGTAGCCGGTACCCTAATTCGAGAAAAAGATCGCTCGGCGCGGCGAACTTGCGCGTCAGACAGGTATCGAAGACATCGAACGAATGAACCGTCTTCATCAGGCGGGAACCCGTGCGAGGGCGCGGAGGTTCAGCTCAAAACTGATGGCATTGACATCTTCGTGCGGCACCTCGCTGAGGAAGACCTGCCGCCACAGAAAACGTACCAGCCATTTGCGAAACAGCGGGACCCAAGAGCGCCCCCAGACGCGCAATGGAATGCGCTTGGGACTGCGATCCTTTTCGACGGCGACCGACTCGAAACCAGCGTTGCGCAAGACGAAGTGAAGCGAGTGTTCGGTGAAACTGCTGTGATGAGTATAGTCGTTATAGCGCCAGCGCGGAGAAAGGATGGCGCTCGCGTTCGGCACCGTGAGAATCAGGCGGCCCTCGGGTTTCAATGCCAAGGAACAGGCGCGGAGGAAGTCGATTTGTTCCGACACCGGCACGTGCTCCAAGACATCGAGGAGCAAAATGCAGTCGTATGCCTGCGGCCGAGCACGCAAGGTATGAGCAGTGTCTTTAGCCACCTCGACAGACAGGCCGTTGCGGCGCGTCTGCGCGGCTTGTTGCTCGGACAGTTCCAGTCCGGAGATGTTTTGATAACCCAGTTTCCGTACCGCCAGTAGCGCGTGGCCATAGCCGCAACCAACATCGACGACGCGTGCGGTTTTATCAGCGGGAAGCAAAGGGGCCAGCCAGGCAGCGCGCGACGCAACCTCGCGGGCATTATGGTCGGGCGACTTGTCATGATAACGCCCGTAGTAGACGGAATAATCGTAGGTATTCACGGAGATCAACGCGGGGACGAAACTGCGTCGGCTGCGACTTCGAGATCGGGAAAGGCAATGCGTCCCCAAGCAAGATTCCACTGACTGAGGGTGCCGCCATCCCCCTCCTCCGGAACAACTTCAAAAGGCAGTGTGTCCAGCACCACGTCATAATCGACGTGGCCGCTGCGGTGGTCTCCCTTACCGATTGCGATACCGCAATGATAGCGTCCGGGCGCTAGCTTTGGATTGGGCAGGGTCACCTGTGCCGCTGCCGTTTCGCCGGCGGAAAGGGAAAGGCGTTCCGGACTGAAGCAGCTTCCCACCGGATGCCCGTCGGACGAAAAGATCGTGATGCTGAAACGCAATCGCTTCACTTCCTCGGCCGCACGGATGACCGCAGTGAAGGCGAAATTCTCCGCCGGCGCGAACTGCGCGAGCGGCCGGTCGAAACTGAGCGTGAGGAGCTTCGCCGCCATCGTGCCGGGATATTTCCGCGGCATGTGTTCCACATCGAAAATCGTGACGGTGCCGCTCGCGTCACCTTGCAGATACTTTTCGACTGCGGAGCGTGAGTCACCGGCAAATTCGACGCCGCCCTTTGTCAATAAAATGCATTGTTGGGTAAGTTGACTAATCGCGGCCATACTGTGACTGACGAAGAGAACGGTGCGGCCCTCCCGGTGCGCAACGGATTGCATCTTGCCGAGACACTTCTTTTGAAACTCCGCGTCACCCACCGCCAGAACCTCATCGACCACGAGGATTTCCGTATCTAGGTGCGCGGCGACCGCGAAGGCAAGCCGCGTGTACATTCCGCTCGAATAATGTTTGACCGGGGTATCGAGAAACCGTTCCACTTCGGAGAAAGCGACGATCTCGTCGAACTTTCGTTTGATCTCGGACTGGCTCATCCCGAGGATCGCGCCGTTCAGGTAAATGTTCTCTCGCCCGGTCAATTCAGGGTGAAACCCCGTGCCGACTTCCAGCAAGCTGCCGACGCGGCCGTTGATGTCCGCGTATCCTTTCGTGGGTTCCGTGATGCGCGAGAGAATCTTGAGCAGCGTGGACTTGCCCGCGCCGTTGCGACCGATGATTCCGACCACCTCGCCGGGGTTCACGTCGAAGGAGACATCGCGCAGAGCCCAGAAGTTGGTGCCTTCGGTTACACTTTTCTCCTTGTTGCGCCCGCCCCGGTTCGCGCGACGAAATCCGTTGCCCAGTGTTTCGGCCAAGCTTTTGTAACGGAAGCGGCTGCGAGTGGATGATTCCGCGCCGAGACGATAATGCTTGCCGATCTCATGGACCCGGATAGCTGGTTCACTCATAGGTTGGCGAGGGTGGTGAAAGGAGAACGAAGCTGGCGGGTGACAGAGCACCACGATAAAGCCGGGTTCGTGCCCGGGAGCCACGCGGAAACCCCTAACCCTCAACGAGGAAGTTATGTAGTCACGAGCAAGATCAGCCCGACTCCCGCGTTCTTCCGCGCCAAGTCGGTATTGCTTGCTGATCCCGACGACCTTGATTGCTCGATCACCCATGACACCCCGGAGGTTCGGGTCAGACCAAATCGGCGAAGGACTTTTCCATCCGCCGGAAGTAGAACAGTCCACCGGCGAGCAATGCCGTCACGCTGGCAATGGAAACCAGGAGCATGGCGCCGGGAGCAGGCGTCTTTCCGAGCAGCGCCCAGCGGAAGCCGTCGACGACCCCGACCATCGGATTCAAGCCATAGAGCGTATAAAGCCACTCGGACTTTGCGCGAATCAAACTAGATGGGTAAGCAACGGGCGTGGCATACATCCAGAATTGTACTAGAAAAGGAATCACGTAGCGTACGTCGCGGTACTCGACGTTCAGCGCGGAAAGCCATAGGCCGACGGCCAGGGCGGCAAGGAACGCGAGCAAGACAAACCCGGGCAGTGCCAGCAGGGCGAAAGTCGGGACAATCGGATGACCGCAAATCGAATAAACCACCAGCATGGCGACGAAAACAACGAAGGCGACGGCAAAATCGACGAGCGTGCTCAGGATAGAAGCAATCGGCATGACCAGACGGGGAAAGTAAATTTTCTTGAGCATGTTCTGGTTGCCAACCAGACTATTGCCTGCCTGCGTGAGGGAATTGGCGAAGAACATCCAGGGCAGCAAAGCGCAGAGCGAATAGATCGGGTACGGAATGTTGCCGTCGAGATGCTTGTCGAGACCGGCGAGCTTGCCGAACACGACCGTGAAAACTATCATCGTCAACAGCGGCTGGAGGATGGCCCAGGCCGCGCCGAGCGCAGTTTGTTTGTACCGTACCTTGATATCGCGCGCGGCGAGAATCCACAGGAGTTCGCGGTATTCGAAGAGTTCGGCGAAGTTGATCGCGCGCCATCCGGGAGTCGCTTCGATGCGGGCTTTGCGGCGCGCGGGTCTTGCCTCTGGCGCGGGCTCGGAGGCTGCCGTACCCGCAGGGGACAGCAGGCCGACTTCGGAATCAAGAGTGATCATCGTATAGCTATGGACACATTCAGTAAGCGTTCGTGCGGGCGAAAAAGGTGAAAATGAGGCATTGGAAATCCATCCAGAGACTCCAGTTTTCCATGTAAAAGATGTCGTAGCGAATGCGCTCGGCGAGGTCGGTGTCGCCACGCAATCCGTTGATTTGTGCCCAGCCGGTGATCCCCGGCTTGACGATGTGGCGCGCGTTGTAATGAGGAATTTCATGCTTGAACCCAGCAATTAACTCCGGGCGTTCCGGCCGCGGTCCGACGAGACTCATCTCGCCTTTGAGCACGTTCCAGAACTGCGGTAATTCATCGATGTTCCACCGGCGCATCAGGCTCCCAACCCGGAGACGCCGCGAATCCTCCCTGGTGCTCCAGCCGATCCGGCCGTTGCTTTCGGCGTCGCGGCCCATGCTGCGAATTTTGAGGATGTTGAAACGCGCGCCGCTGCGGCCGGTACGGGATTGGCGGTAGATAACCGGTCCGGGGGATTCCAGAACCACGAGCAGGCCAAACAAACAAATCAGCGGCGCGGACATGATCAGGCCGACCAATCCACCGATAACGTCACAAGTCCGTTTCACCAGTTGCGCGCCAATGCCGTTGAGCGGCAGCTTCGAGAGGCCGAGCAGAGGAACACCGCCGAAGTTCTGCAAATGAAGTCCTGCGAGCAGGATCTCGAAATAGCTAGGAACCAGTTGGAACTGCGCAAGCTCGCGTTCGCAGATTGCCGCGATCTCCACCATCTTTTCCCGCGTCGCCTGATGATCGGTCAGGATCACGATATCGATCAGGGAATACTTCAATGTGTCGGCTAATTCGTAAAATTCTCCGAGGCACGGGACATCAGCAGGTAGCGGATAATCCGACGCCATCCGTGAAGGCAAGTACCCAATGAGCTTATAAGGCGTTTCCGGCTTGCCGGTCATCAAACGTGCGAGCCGTTCGGCATCATGATTCCAGCCGAGAAGCAGGACGCGTTGGCGAAGCTGCGAAGCAAATCGCTCCTGTTGGCAGACACGGTAGAACAACTTGCGCCAGGCGAGGAGGCCAACCCCGGCAAACGCACTGGCGCAGACCAGAAACAGGCGTGAGATAGAGGGATCAAAACTAAAGAGCGTGCTTAATATCAGCAGGCCGCACGACCAGAAGGCCCACCCCTTCACGACGAGATTGAAAGACTGGCGCAGGTGGAGGAGCCGCTCACGATGGTAGAGTCCAAAGCCGGTCAGGATGGCCATGGCGCTCGCTTCCGCAACCGATATATAACCGAAATAATTTAGGAATAGCCCGTGGGTCATCGGCGTCTTTTCCGGCATGCCGGACAGAAAGCGCAACCAGAAGGCCGCGCACAGAGCCGCCGCGACGATCAGCGCGTCGCCGACGGCGGCGGCGATGCCCAGACGGAGGGCCGTGATCGACCGGTTTGGCGCGGCCGCGCGTGTGCGTCCCGCGACCTCCGCGAGGAAATCAACTAGGTGATCCCGACCGGCGGGAAATGGAGGTTGCATGACGATGTCGTTTGGGGAGGGTGTGTGTTCAAACCCACGCCCGGCAGATGATTGTGGCGATGTCTCCTTACAGCGACTGACATGCGCGCCGTGCCTGAAGGAATGTGTATTTGCAACGGGGAAAAGTTTGTAGCTGCCTGCCTGAATGATACCTTTAAGTGGGTCTGATTCGGCATTGCGGGCGAGCGGTCAGGCGGCGGCGTGGGCCACCGCACGGCAGGCAGGTTCCGGTAGGGTCGGCGCGAGGACCCTGGCCAGAGCCTGACGGAGAGCCATGCGCGAGACCGGTTTTTCGAGGATGAGGTCAATCGCCGGAATCTGCCGATGTCCCGTGGTGATTTCGCTCGTGTAGCCGGTCAAAAGAACAACCGGAATCTGCGGGTCGATCTCCTTGAGCCTGACGGCCAGTTGCTCGCCAGGCATCCCTGCCATGACGTGATCGGTGATGACGAGGTCGAAAGCCGAGGCACGGAATTTCTCCAGCGCGTCATGCCCGCTCAGCGCGGTTTCCACCAGGTGGAGATCGTACTGCAGGCAGTCGCGCATGACCTGACAAAAGACGGGTTGGTCATCCACGACCAACACACGCCACGGGCCGCCCGGCTCTAGGGGCGCGTCCGGCAGCGTTTCGCTTTCCTCGCCCGCCAACGGGAGGCGCACGGTGAAGACCGTGCCCGTGCCGGGGGTGCTCTCGATATCAATCGTGCCGGCGTGCCGCTGGATAATGCCGAAGACCATCGAAAGACCTAGTCCCGTGCCGCGTTTGCCTTTCGTCGTGAAAAAAGGTTCCAGGCAGCGGTGGCGCACGTCCGCACTCATCCCCGTACCATTATCGCGGATCGACAGGATGACGGCTTCTCCATCGCAACGCGTGCCGAGGGTGATCGCGCCTCCCTCCGGCAGGGCATCGACAGCATTGAAAATCAGGTTTGTGAGCACCTCGCGCAGTTCCACGGCATCACCCGAGATGCATCCGATCATCCCAAGCCGCGCTTCCACCGAGATCACGCGCCCGGCGGCCAACGCGTCGGTTTCCCACCGGGGTTGGGTCAGTAAAATGGCCTCGGTCAGCAATGCGTTCAGGTCCACGGGCAGGTGATGCTCCTCGGCCTCATCGGGTCGATGGAAATCACGCAGCCGATGTACAATCGCCGACGCGTCAGTCGCGGCCGTGAGAATGCGTGTCAGCGCCTGGGTTTTGTCTCTGGCGGCCGGGTCCTGCTCCTCGCGTTGCAAGAGCATTTCGCTGAACCCCACGATCACGCTGAGCGCATTGTTGAAATCGTGCGCGATGCCGCTCGCCATGGTTCCGAGCGCGGCGAGGCGTTCCTGCTGGATGACCTGTTGCTGCGTGTCCCGCAGTTCGGCCAGGGTGGATTCGAGTTCGAGCGTGCGCTCACGGACGCTTTCCTCCAGCGACGCGTTCTGGCGCTGCACGAGGACGTGCGAGAGGCGTGCTCTCAGCAGGTTGAACATGCGCAGCACCACTTCCGTTTGGTCGAAAGGCTTGGTGAGAAAATCGGTCGCGCCCGCGCCGAGTGCCCTTTTTCGGGTTAGTGGGGTCACGTCCGCCGTCAGCACGACGATGGGAAGGTAATCATCCGGATCGATAAGAGCGCGCAATTGCGCGATGACCGCGCAGCCATCGATCTCCGGCATGAGCCAGTCCGTGAGGACGAGATCGGGTAAAAAATCTTCGAAGAGGGCAGCCGCCTGGCGCGAATCGGTCGTGCAGACAACCCGGTCAAATCCGGCACGCAGCAGGAGGCGTTCGAGCAGCCGCACGTTAGGTTCTTCATCGTCGATGACGAGAATTTTGCAGGCCAGCATTGCTTCCCGCCCGGAAGAAGCAAATCCAGCTGAAACGTTGCTGACCGGAGCGGTGTCGAGAGCGGCTGTCAAGGTGTCCATGGGCTTGGTGTCATAGCAAGCAGCGTTTGCACCTCCCGCCGCGCGGCGAGTGTGTAAATTTCCCGGGGAACCGTCCTCCTGCCGATCAGGGTTGCCAGCACGCCGAAATACCCAGCGTGCGCCCGGAGACGGGCACACGGCGCGCTTAGATTACCGGGTACAAATGCATATCCTGATCGCCGACGACGACGAGATTATCCGGCTGCTGCTCAGCTCCACCTTGACGAAACTCGGCCATCAGGTGCGGGAAGCCGCCAACGGCCGCGAAGCGCTGGACGCGTGGCGCGAGGATGAGTTCACCTTCATCATCTCGGACTGGATGATGCCCGATCTCGACGGGCTGGAATTCTGCCGCCGCATTCGCGCCGAGCAGTCGGCTTACTACACCTATATTGTGCTGCTGACCGCCCGCTCCGGGAAATTGAACTACCTTGAGGCGATGACGGCCGGCGCGGACGATTTCGTGACCAAGCCCTTCGAAAAGGAGGCGTTCGTGGCCCGGGTGCGGGTGGCGGAACGCATCCTCGGTCTGCACGCCAGCCTGCGCGCGGCGAATACCCATCTCGAAGGCCGGGTCCGCGAACGCACCGCCGAGCTTCAGACCGCTCTCGACGCGAAGAATCATTTTCTGTCCCGCGCCAGCCACGAGTTGCGGACGCCGATGAACCATGTGCTCGGATTCGCGCAACTCCTCGAAATGGACCCCCTGACGGATGAACAGACCGAGAGCGTCGGGCAAATTCTGGCCAGCGGACAGCATTTGCTCCAACTGATCGACCGAATCCTCGCCGTGGCGCAAACGGCGTCGACCGATCTGAGCTTCCTGGAGGCTCCGGCGGAGGCCCGAAATGCTTGCCGCCTCGCGGACGCCGCCTGACTCCGCCCGCCGTACAATGCGCAAATCAACAACCATTCCTTCAAACATAAACTCGATGAAAACGAAATCTCCACCCGCCCCACTGAAAACCTTGCTGAAAGCCCGCACGGGCATTCGTGGGCTCGATGAAATCACCGGCGGCGGACTCCCCGCCGGTCGTCCGACCCTAATTTGTGGAAGCGCCGGCTGTGGCAAAACCCTGTTGTCGATGGAATTCCTCGTGCGCGGCGCGGCGCAGTACAACGAGCCGGGCGTCTTCATGGCGTTCGAGGAAACCGGCCAGGAATTGACCGAAAACGTCGCGGCGCTCGGCTTCGACCTGCCGAAGCTCGTGGCCGCCAAGAAGCTGCTGCTCGATCATGTGCACGTTGATCGCAGCGAGTTCGAGGAAACCGGCGAATATGATCTCGAAGGCCTGTTCATCCGGCTCGGGTACGCCATCGACTCGATCAAGGCCAAGCGCGTGGTTCTTGATACAATCGAGGGTTTATTTGCCGGCCTGCCCAACCAGGGGATCGTCCGGGCGGAACTCCGTCGCCTCTTCCGCTGGCTCAAGGACAAGGGTGTCACCGTCATCATGACCGGCGAGCGCGGCGAGGGGACGCTGACCCGCTACGGGTTGGAGGAATATGTGTCGGATTGCGTCATCTCGCTCGACCACCGCGTGGTCGATCAGGTCACGACCCGCCGCATCCGCGTGGTCAAGTATCGCGGAACGACGCACGGCACCAACGAGTATCCGTTTCTCATCGAGAAGGATGGGATGTCGATCTGGCCGATCACTTCCGCGCAACTCGAGCACAATGCTTCGGACGAGCGGATCGGGACGGGCATCGAGCGGCTCGACACCATGCTCGGCGGGAAAGGATTTTACCGCGGCAGCAGCATCCTGCTCTCGGGCACGGCGGGCACGGGCAAGACCAACGTGTCGGCGACCATCGCCGATGCCGCATGCCGCCGCGGGGAACGCTGCCTCTTTTTTTCCTTCGAGGAATCGCCCAGCCAGCTCATTCGCAATATGAGCACCATCGGGCTCGACCTGTCGCAGTGGGTGAAAAAAGGGCGGCTGCATTTCGAGACGGTGCGGCCCTTTCACTACGGTCTGGAAATGCACCTCGCCCGGGCGATCAAGGCGATCAAGGAGTTCGATCCGCAAGTCGTGGTAATCGATCCAATATCGGGTCTGGATACGACCGGCACAAATCTGGAGGTGAGAGCGGCCGTGATGCGCCTGCTGGATTATCTCAAACAACAGGGTATCACCGTGATCCTGACCCATTTGAAGACCGGCGACGGCCTCCAGGAACGCGCGGATGCGGCCATTTCGTCGCTCGTGGATACCTGGATCGTGTTGCGCGACATCGAGAGCAACGGCGAGCTGAACCGCAGTCTGCATGTCATCAAATCGCGCGGCATGAGCCATTCAAATCAGGTGCGCGAATTCGTGCTCACCAACAACGGCATCAAACTCACGGACGTGTACATCGGTCCGAGCGGAATGCTGACCGGTTCCGCACGCTTGGCGCAGGAAGCCCGGGAGCGGGCCGAACTCGCGAGTATCAAGGAAGAGGCCGGGCGGCAGCAAGCGGCGCTCGAATGCAAACGCGCCGCGCTGGAAGGCCAGATTGCCGCCTTGCGCGCGGAGTTCTCCATCGAGGAAGCGACCGTGACCCGCATCGTCAACATGGACAAGCAGCGCGAGGCATCGCTGGCTCTGGACATGGCGGCGATGGGCCGCAGCCGCCAGCAGGACGTGAACAAAAACAACGGTGCCCACGCGCACCGCAACGGCAGCCGCAGACACTAATACTATGAAAGCCCAACATAACGCGCGCCAGGCGAAGGGACCCCCGGCGGCTAGCGCCCGCAAAGCAAAGGGACCGCCGACGGCCGAGTTGCCGTCGGATTGCGAACTGCGGCTTTACGTCGCCGGAGCCAGCCCGAAATCGGTCGCGGCCTTCCGCAATCTCGAACAACTCTGCGAAAAGCACGTTCCCGGGAAATACCGCATCAAAGTCATCGACCTGACAAAGGAGCCGCAACTCGCCCAGGGCGACCAGATCTTGGCGGTGCCCACGGTGGTGCGCAAGCTGCCCTCTCCCATTCACAAGGTCATCGGTGATCTGTCGAACACCGAACGTGTCCTCGTGGGCCTCGATCTTCGCCCTTCGGAAGCCGATCCGTTCGCCTCACGAAAGGCGGCACCCGATGCCTGAGGCGGCCGTCGCCCGGCGCCCCGCGCCGCGCCCCATCGACCGATATGACCTGTGGCTCTACGTCGCTGGACCCGGCCCAAAATCCGTGGCCGCCTTCCGTAATCTCGAACTGCTCTGCGAAGAGCATCTCGCCGGGTCTTACGAGATCAGGGTCATCGACTTGCTGAAGCACCCGGAGCTAGCCCAGAAGGACCAGATCGTGGCTGTGCCTACCCTCGTGCGCAATCTTCCGTCGCCCACTCGCAAGGTGGTCGGCAATCTCTCTAACACCGAGCGCGTCCTCGCCAGCCTGGACCTGCAACCTCGCGGGGCGGACCCGTTCGCACCGCGAAAGGGAGGGACCCATGCCGGATGATTTCCCCACCGCGCCCCACCCGGCACCTGGCGACGGCAAATACGTGCTGGAGCTTTACGTGGCCGGCAGCACGCCGCAATCGGGCCGCGCCATCACCAATCTGAAAACGATCTGCGAGGCGCATCTGAAAGACCGCTATGACCTCACGATCATCGACATCTACGCGCAGGCGGAGCGCGCCAAGCCGGGCCGAATCATGGCCGCTCCCATGCTGATCCGCCAGTGGCCTTTGCCGGTGCGCCGCGTGATCGGCGACCTGTCGCGTACCGCCCAGGTCCTCGCTACCCTGGATCTGCCCCCGGCAGGTCAATGCCCATGAACGCGACGGCCGCGACCTACGAGGAACTGGCGCGGGAAGTCGCCGAATTGCGTACGCAACTCGCCGAGGGCAACGACATCCTGCGCGCCATCCGCAGCGGCGAGGTCGATGCCGTCCTCGCCGAGGGCCCGCGTGGCGACCAGCTTTTCACGCTCCGGGGCGCGGATGATCCCTACCGCGTGCTCATCGAAGAAATGAACCAGGGTGCTGTCACCCTGTCGGCGGATGGCTCGATCCTCTACGCCAACCGCCGGTTTGCCGAACTGCTGAAATCTCCCCTGGAGGAGATCGTCGGCTGTGGCTTCGCCACGTTCGTGCCGCCGGAGGAGCGCGCGGCATTTCTCCTGTTGCTCGGGGAGGGGCTCGACGGCGCGACCGCGGCGGAAATTACTCTCCGCGCGAGCGACCGGAGCTCGGTGCCTTTGCAACTGGCCTTGGGGCCGCTCCCCGCGCAGTCGGCGGCGGCGGTTTGCCTGGTGGCCACCGATATCAGCGAAAGCCGGGAAAAGGAATCCCATCTGCGCGCGGCGATGACCGCGCTCATCGCCGCCAAGATCGAGGCGGAAAAAGCCCGCGCCGAAGCCGAGCGGGCGAACCGGGCAAAGAGCGAATTCCTGGCGAACATGAGTCATGAGATCCGCACGCCGATGAACGGCGTGCTCGGCATGACCGATCTGGCGCTGGAAAGTTCGCTGACCGAGGAGCAACGCAGCTATCTCACCATGGCGCAAGCTTCTGGTCACGCCCTGCTCCGGCTGATCAATGACATCCTCGATTTCTCCAAAATCGAGGCCGGCAAGCTCTCGCTCGAATCGATTCATTTCAGCCTGCGCCATTGTGTCGGCGGGATGCTCAAGCCACTCGCCGTGCGCGCGAAGCAAAAGGGCCTTGACCTCGTTGCCGAGATCCCCGATGACGTGCCGGATCACCTGATCGGCGATCCGACGCGGCTCCGGCAGATCCTGATCAATCTGACCGACAACGCAATCAAGTTCACGGCGCGCGGGCAGGTGCGGGTGCACGTCAGGACGGAGATTGGGCAGGAGGGCGAGCACTGCCTGCATTTTTCGGTGGCGGATACTGGCATCGGCGTCCCGGCCGAAAAACAAAGCGCGATCTTCGAAGCGTTCGCGCAGGCCGACGGATCGACGACGCGCACCTACGGCGGCACCGGTCTCGGCCTGGCCATCGCCTTGCAGCTCGTCCACCAGATGCGCGGCAGAATGTGGATTGAGAGCCCGCCCGGCAGCGGGGCGACCTTTCATTTCACCGCTTGGTTCGGGATCGCAGACGCGCCGCCATCATTGCTTGCTGCAGACAGCAAATCAACCCCACGCGGGCCCGGTGCCTGGCAACCGGCGGACCTGCCTTCCGCCAGCCTGCGCATCCTGATCGCCGAGGACAACCCGATCAACCGTGCCCTGGCCGCAGGCATCCTCGAAAAGCGCGGCCATTCGCTGGTCCACGCCGCCAACGGCCTGGAGGCCGTGGAAGCCGCCGGGCGCGAGGCCTTCGACCTCATCCTCATGGATGTGCAGATGCCGCTGATGGACGGCTTCGAGGCCACGCGGCGCATCCGCGAGGCCGACCAGGCAGGCGGCCGCCACACCCCGATTGTGGCGATGACGGCCCACGCGATGGCCGGCCACCGCGAGCGCTGCCTCGCCGCCGGGATGGACGATTACCTTTCCAAACCCGTGCAAAAACCCGAACTCTTCGCCCTGCTCGCCCGCACGGCCGCCGGGCGCAAGCCCGCCGTCCCGGAAACCTCGAGCGAGCCACCGGCGGAACCCCTGTCCGAAATGCTTCCCGAGCCGCCCCACGATAAAATCGCACCGATCCCGGAGAGTCCCGGCGTGCCGGTTAAAATCCCGTTCGACCTTTATACGCTGATCGCGCGGGCAGCGGCGGGAATCGCTTTTTTGATCGGCCTGTGTGTGCTCGCGGGCTGGCTTTTCGATGTCCGCCCGTTGATGACGGTCCTCCCCGGCCTCGTGTCGATGAAGCCAAACACCGCGGTGGCCTTTTGCCTGGGCGGCCTGAGTCTGTTGTTCGCCACGCTGCCCTCGCCGGGGACGCATCGGCGCACGCGAAGGATTTCCCTCTCGCTCGCTGCCGCCACGGCGCTGCTCGGCGCTCTCACGCTCGTGGAATATCTCTGCGGCCTCAACCTGCGGATCGACGAACTGCTGTTCACCGATTACGTGCGGGGCGGTACGGGTTACCTGCCGGGCCGCATGGCGCCGATCACCGCGTTCAATTTCACCGTCCTCGGATTGGCGTTGATCCTGATCCACTTTCCGGGAAAACGGCTCCTGGCGCAGATGCTCACCCTGGGAGCGGCGTTGACCTCACTGCTCGCGGTGGCCGG
>CAHJWO010000029.1 GCA_903642295.1 PVC group bacterium
GCCTTCTGCCTTCTGCCTTCCGCCTTCCGCCTTCTGCCTTCCGCCTTCTTACTTCTGCCTTTGTATCTCTGCCCGGTGTCGGCTGAAGCCTTTCTGGGCCAGGCGGCTTTGCATCCAGGACATGGCCGCCAGCGCCGCGATCAGCAACCCGAAGAGGATCGTGATACTCAATACGCGCATTGCCTGACGCGACTTGCCGCCACTGCCGTGCAGACGCGCGGTGCGTTGCAGGACGAGTTCCGTGTTCATCACGCGAAGCATATCCTGGGCGTCGTGCAGCCCCGCGAGCTTGCGTTCGAGCGCGGCGGGTGGAGTCGGCTCGGTGGAGAATTCTTGTGCCGACCGCGGTTTGGCGGCGGGGCGTTCCTCTCTGGGCGCGAGAGGCTTGGCCATCAGCCGCACCGCGCGACGCGGCGCGGCGACGGCTGGCAGGGACGGTGGGGCGGCGGCTTCATCCGGGATCATGGCAAAGGGAAAGAAAGCAGGAAACCGGCCAGATTTGGACCACGACCGGGCCACGTTGTTTCGTCTGCCGTCAGAGCGCGCTTTCCTTCCGGGTTTTCCCCCGTGTAAGCTGCCGGTCGATTTCCGATGAACGACGCCCCAGCCTCCCCTCCTCCCCCACCCGCCCGCCGCGATCTCTGGCTCTACGTTGGCCCTTTTGCCCTGTTCATTCTGCTGCAAACGGTGCCGGGATTGATCAAGAATCCGGCGGCGACGGCTCCCTGGTTTCTCCGAACGCCCGAGTTCTGGGTGTATCCGCTGCAAACGCTGTTATGCGGGGCGTTCCTGTTTTATCACCGCCGCGATTATCCGCGCGGCATCTCGCCCCTGGCGGCGCTGGTGGGTTTGGTGGCCGGAGTGATCGTCTTCGCCCTCTGGATCAGCCCGCAGGCGTTTTTCGGATTTGCGCCCCGGCTGGACGGATTTGATCCCTCGCGCCTGCTCGCGGACGGCCAACCCACCGCCACTTATTACGCGACCGTCGCGCTCCGGTTTGCCCGGTTGGTGCTGGTCGTGCCGTGCCTGGAGGAAATCTTCTGGCGCGGTTTCCTGCTGCGCTATCTGATCAGGGAGGATTTCACCGCCCTGCCGTTCGGAAGCTGGTCGCCGCTTTCCTTTGGCGTGACGACGGTGGGTTTCCTGTTGGAACACTCGCGTCCCGACTGGTCCGCCGCGCTCGTGACGGGCATCGTTTACAACCTCGTGGCGACCCGCACCCGGAGTTTGTCTGCTTGCGTGCTGGCCCATGCAGTGACCAATGCCCTGCTGGGCGGTTACGTGATGCAGACACACCAGTGGGGGTTTTGGTAAGGCAGAAGGCAGAAGGCAGAAGGCGGAAGGCAGAAGGCAGAAGGCAGAAGGCAGAAGGTCCAGAGAGCGGAACGAGGCGAGATGCCGCTCAAACAGAATCCGTGCGGCAGCATTCCGCTACTTCTGGCCTCCAGCATCCTGCATCCTGCATCCTGCATCCTGCATCCCGCCTCCTGCATCCTGCATCCTGCATCCCGCCTCCTGCATCCTGCATCCTGCATCCTGCATCCTGCATCCTGCATCCTGCATCCTGCATCCTGCATCCTGCCTTCCCCTTGCGGCCCGTTTGCTGCTTGAACGAACACAATCTTATGCAAGAAACCTTTCTCAAGAAACTGATGCTCTCGTTGATCGTCGCGGCGGCGATTGCTTGCGTCGTCGAATTCTACAAGACCTTCGTCCAAGGCGCCGACGAGGCACTCAACGGCAAACACGGCACCGTGCATATGCACATCAAACCGTCCCCCACGCCCGTTCTCCGATAGCACCGGAAAGGCTGTCCGCCACAGATAGCCATGCCGAAACAGCAGGATGTTGAGGCGGCCCAACGGTCGAAGATTCGGAATCGTTTTTCGCAACGATGACCACCAATGCCTCCCCGAAAACCGTCGCCGTCATCGGCGCGTCCACGGACCGCCGCAAGTTCGGCAACAAGGGCACGCGTGCGTTCATTCGGGCAGGGTGGCGAGTGTTTCCGGTCAACCCGAACGAACCTGAAATCGAGGGTTTGACCACCGTCAGGACGGTGGTGGACATTTCCGATCCGCTCGACGTGGTGAGCCTTTACGTGCCGCCCGCCGTGGGTCTGAAACTCCTGCCCACCATCGCCGCGAAGTCGCCGGCGGAACTCTGGCTCAACCCCGGCGCGGAAAGCCGGGAACTCCTCGCTGCTGCCACCGGTTTGGGTCTCCGCATCCGGCAACTTTGTTCGATCATCGCCGTGGGATTCTCACCGGCGGACTTCTCTTGAGCGCCACTCAACGGGCGAATTTCTTTCCGCGTCCGATGGGCGAATTTCCTCCTCCGCTGCCGGGCAACCGGCCGGAGCGATTGCTTCGGGGTCCGCTCATTCTTACGGCGATCAGCCGGGTGATGATGATTCCATTCTATTTTATCTGCGCTGTGGGCTCGGCGCGCGACCTGGGAAAGTTCTATCACCACGTCGCTGATTATCGGGTGGGATACGTCGTTGATCTGGTGGTGCTGACGGTGACGATGTGGACATTTCTGCTTTTCAGCCTGGTGCTTGCGGTCCTGTTCTTCTCACGCCAACGGGCCTTCCGGCCAATGATGATTTATTTTTCCCTTCTCCTGCCGCTTCTTTTTGTCGGAGTGGGGATTCATATCGCTCATTTTGCACCGCCGCATCGGACGCGCACCCACAACAATCCCAGCGATGCCTGGCTTGGCTTCAGCATGGTATTAGCGGTGATCGTCTGGCCCTTCTATTACTGGTTTTCACCGCGGGTAAAGCGGGTGTTCACACGCTGAAACGCTCTCCCGGCTTCCGCCCGGGGCACCGCTGGTTTGGCGGGCGGCGCGCCAGGCTTCCTGGTCAAAGCCAACCAAATGGCACTGCGGCGACGCGCGGCGAGGAAAGTTTCGTCCAATTTCCCGTCAGGTCGTAAACCTGCGTGCCGTCGATCTTCACGTCCACAAACTCCCCGACCGGTGCAGGCCGGTCGAGCAGCACGCGGCAGTCCACCTCCGGGGCGTCGGCCATCGTGCGCCCCAGGAGCGGGGTATCCGTCAGCACGCGCAAGGTCTTGCCGACCTGTCGCTTGGAGACCTCGCCCGCGATCCGCTGTTGCAATTTCATCGCCCGTGCGTGCCGCCGCCGCTTCACGACGTTGGGAATTTGCCCCTCCATCTTCGCCGCGCGGCTGCCGTCCTCTTGCGAATAGCTGAACACGCCCAGACGCTCGAACTTCACGCGTTGAATGAATTCCAGCAGGCTCTCGAAGTGCTCTTCCGTTTCGCCGGGAAAGCCGGTGATGAACGTCGTGCGGAGGGCCAGACCGGGGATGCCTTCGCGCAGGCGCACGATGAGGTCTTCGATGTGCTCGCGTGAGGTTTCGCGGCGCATGAGGTCGAGCATCGTCGGGTGGATGTGCTGGAGCGGCATATCCACGTAGCGCGCGACCTTGTCGTTGCGCGCGATGGCGGCGATGAGTTCGTCGCTCCAGTGCGCCGGGTGGGTATAGAGCAGCCGCACCCAGAAATCACCCTCAATCGTGCCGAGTTCGTCCAACAGGTTGCTCAGGGTGACACCCCGCGCGGAGTCCACCGGCTGGCGCGGCCCGGCCTTTTGTTGCCACAGGTCCATGCCGTAATAGGTGGTGTCCTGGCTGATGAGGTTGATCTCCTTGACGCCTTCCGCCACCAGCGCGCGCACCTCGCGGGCGACGCTTTCAATGGTGCGCGAACGGTGCCGTCCGCGCATCTGCGGAATCACGCAAAAGCTGCACGGGTGGTTGCAGCCTTCGGCGATCTTGACGTACACCGAATGCGTCGGCGTCAGGCGGAACCGGGGCGTGTCGTAGTCCGGGATGTAACGCGAACCACGCGTGACGAGGTTGAGCGGTTCGAACGTGTTATCGGTCAGGACGCCCTGCGCGTCCGGCACGGGTGGGAATGCCATCTCGCCGCGCGCGAGCACCGTTTGCACGATGCTGCCCGCGTCGGCGATCTGATCCAGGCCCATGAACGCATCCACCTCGGGCATTTCCTTGGCCAGATCGGTGGCAAACCGCTGCGCCATACACCCGCTGACGATGAGCTTCTGCCCCGGACGGCGGCGCAGGCCCCGCGCCTCGTGAGACTGGAGAATCGCCTCGATGGATTCCTCCTTGGCCGAGTCGATGAAAGCGCAGGTGTTGACGATCAACACGTCCGCCTCCTCGGCGTCGGCGGTGATCTCCATACCCTGCGCGCGCACGCTGCCGAGCATAATCTCGGCATCGACGAGATTCTTCGCGCAACCCAGGGAGATCATGCCGACTTTCTTCATAAGCAAAGGGCGGCAACCTTACCTCAGGTGCGCGCGAATTCAAGCGATTACCCGCCCGTGTGCCCCTCCTCTTTGGTAGCTCCGGCGGGCGGATGGCGCAGCACACCTCCAATCAGGGTGGCGCTTTTGTATGCACCGTTCCGCCCGAAATCCGCCGGTTAACCGGCAATCTTCTTGACTACCTTTTTGATCACCTTGCCGACTTCGGCGACCGCGCCGGGCTCGGCGGGTTTCGCCGATTTCTCGGCGGCGAAAGCTTTGGCTAGCGCCGGACCAGATGCCTTTGCCAGGATTGCGTCCGTCGCTTTTTCCTCGTTTAAAGTGGTCGTGAGGGTCGCCAAAATGTCTTTCAACCCCAGGCCTTTTGCGAGACCGCAGGCGGAGGTGTAGCCGGACATCTCGTAGTGCTCCACCCGGCGGGCGGCGGCGATCAACATCAGGTCTTTCATTTCGGGCAAAGCGTCCTCGTCGATGGCTTCCTGGCCCTCTTTGATCAGTCCCACCGTCGCCTGGCACGTCTTGCCGGTCGGTTTTTCCTTCAACGCCGCGCAGATGCTTTTGAGGCGCTCGGCGTGGACCTTGGTTTGCTCGAGGTGATGCTTGAAACCGGCTTTCAGGTCGGCGGCGGTCGCTGCCTTGGCCATCTTCGGCAGGGCTTTGGCGATCAACGTTTCGGCGCTGTAAAGGTCCTTGAGCTGATCGGCAAAAACTTCGTGGAGGGAGGTAATTTCAGTAGCCATATATCGTGTAGTGACAATGATTTATCGATGCCAACCGTCCATTTGCGCGTAGCGGCGGCGGAATGCGTCATTCCGTTGCCTTTCCCGTGGGTGGCCGCGCTTTCCTGACCACCGTGCGCGCCGTCGCCAGGAAGCGTTCCAGCGCGGGCGAGCGGTTGTCCCGCCGCCACGCCGCGCAAAGCTGGTAGCGCGGCGTCGCGGCATCCAGTGGCACGAAACGCACGCCCGGCAGCATCAGCCGCCCGATCTGCGCCGGGAAAATAGCCACGCCAAACCCCGCCGCGACGTAGTTGAGCGCCGAGGGCGAGCGGTCCGTTTCCAGCGCGATCTTGGGCTCGAAACCCGCGTCCCGGCACATCGCCAGCAGCCACGGACTGAACGCCGGGGCGTCCACCCGCGCCGTGAAAATAAACCGCTCCTTCGCCAGTTCCGCCAGGGCCAGCGTCCGGCGTTTGGCGAGCGGATGATCCAGCGGCAGCGCCATGACCAGCCCCTCCTCGCTCATCGCGGCAACCTCCAGGTCCTCGTGCGGGTACGGCAGGCCCAACCCGATGATGCCCAGGTCGATCCGGCGGGCTTCCAATTCCTCGATCTGGCTGGTGGGGGTCAGTTCCGTCAGGTTGATCTCCACGTCGGGAAACTTGCGCCGGAAGGTGCGCAGGACGTTGGGCAGCCACTCGTAGGAAAGCTGCGCGATGAAGCCGATGGCGAGGCGTCCGGTTTCGCCCCGGGCGGCTCGGCCTGCCGCGTGCACGGCCTCGTCCGCCGCCCGGAGGATGCCGCGGCTGCGTTCCAGGAACACGCGGCCCGCCGCCGTCAAGGCGACGTGGTGGCGGTCGCGGTCGAGCAGCGTGGTGCCGATCTCCTCTTCGAGTTGCCGGATTTGCACGCTGAGCGCGGGTTGGGCGACGTGGAGGCGTTCGGCCCCGCGTCGGAAACTGAGTTCCTCGGCGGCGGCCACGAAATAGCGCAGGTGACGAAGTTCCATCGCTGATCACTTTCGCTTATCACGAAGAGAAATACAAAGTCATTCCGTTCTCACGGAATTGTCGGATGTTCCATCATCCAACATGGAAACCCTTATGACAGAATCCCAAACTTTCGCGCGACTGCATTCGTCCGCGAAGCCGGCGCACCCCGTCCGTTCGCACGACACTCAACCCACCATCTACCGCGACACCGCCTTTACCGATGCACCGTTTACACATGCTGATCTCTACGCCACCGACGATTCCGACCGCATTGCGCCCCTGCTCCAGATAGGTTTGGCCGCGCTGCTTTTGCCCACCTTCGCCTACACGCTGTCGGTGCTCATCCCCATGACGGCCAACGGCACACTGGAAAAAGCCGTACGGGCGCTCCTGCCGTAAAAGCCCATCCGGTCAACCCCTGCGCCAGCCCCGGCAGGGGCGCAAGAACTCAGCCCGGGGCGTGAGCCCCGGGGAAAGGCCCCTCTGGTCAAAGCCCCGGCAGGGGCGCAAGAAAGCCCGCGCGGGTTTTCAGATCGGCTGGCGGCGGGACGTTTGCGATCTCTCACTCTGCACACGGAGGAGCACAACGCTCCTCCGTGCTTTTGCTTTTGGACACCGCCGGACGTTTCGGGGAACATCCTGCCCCGAAAGCACACAGCGCGCGTGACAAAGCGGGTTTTGCATTCTAGATAGCGGGATGATCCCCCTCCGTTCCCTCGTCTGTGGTGCGCTGCTCGTGGCGGCGGCCCCTGCTCTTCGCGCGCAAGCTCCCGCTGCTGAAACGGCCTCGCTCCCCAAAGCCTCGGTGGATGCGCCCGCCATGCGCGAGCAGGTGCGGCAGGCGTGTCTGCACGCCTGGAACGGCTACAAGCAGTACGCCTGGGGCCACGACGCGCTCCTGCCCCTCAGCAAGCAGGCGCACGACTGGTATCCCGTCAGCCTGCTGATGACCCCGGTGGACGCCTACGACACCCTGCGGATCATGGGCCTGGACGCCCAGGCCAAGGAGGCCAAGGACCTCATCCTCGAAAAGCTCAACTTCGACGTGGATGACGACGTGGAATCCTTTGAGGTGACCATCCGTCTCGTCGGCGGCCTGCTCTCGGCTTACGAGATCGACGGCGACAAAAAATTCCTCACCCTCGCGCAATCCCTCGCGGACCACCTGGCCCCGGCCTTCGACACGCCCACGGGGATGCCGTATCGCTTCGTCAACCTGCACACCGGCAAGTGCCGCGACGCGGTTTCCAACCCGGCGGAAATCGGCACGATTGTCCTGGAGTACGGCATCCTCAGCAAGCACACGGGCGATCCCAAATACTACGCCCGCGCCAAGAAGGCGATGGACGCCCTCTACGCCAAACGTTCCAAGCTCAATCTCACTGGCACCAACATCAACGTGGAGACCGGCGCGTGGACGAACCCGGACGCCTTCGTGGGCGGCGGCATCGACTCCTACCTCGAATACATGCTCAAGGGCGGCATCCTGTTCAAGGATCAGAGCCTCACGGCGATGTGGGAAACCAGCCTGCCCCCCATCAATCAATACCTCGCCGACACGCGCGACGGCCACCTCTGGTACGGCCACGCCGACATGAATACCGGCCAGCGGGCGGAGACCGGCTACGGCGCGCTGGACGCCTTCTGGGCGGCGGCCCTGGCGCTGGGCGGCGACCTCGACCACGCGAAAAAACTCCAGGATTCCAACTTTGCCATGTGGCAACTCGCGGGCATCGAGCCGGAATCATTGGATTACGCCACCATGAAGATTACCGATCCCGGCTACCCCCTGCGCCCGGAGAACTTGGAGAGCGTGTACTACCTTTACCATTACACGCACGACCAGCGTTACCTGCAAATGGGCAAGGTGATGTTCGACAGCCTGGAGAAATACTGCCGCAACGACGTGGGTTACTGCGCGCTCAAGGACGTGAACACCAAGAAAAAGGAGGATCAGATGGAAAGCTTCTTCTTCGCGGAAACATTGAAATATTCCTTCCTGATCTTCGACGAGGGCAAGTCTCTGGACTTTGACAAGGTGATCTTCAACACCGAGGCGCATCCCTACAAACGGTAGTCCCACAAGGTAGGGACGGCTCTCCGTTGCCGTCCCACTCATTTCTTACTGACCGATCTCTGGAAAATCGGCAGTCGGCTCCCGGCACCGGCGAGCGGCTACGAGTTTGCCGAAACTGCCTTTGACGGCGACGGCACCGGCGTCGCCGTTCCGTTCACGGTGGCACTCGGCGACGGGGACGGCGCAGCCGATTGCGGCGGCGGCGAAACCGGTTTGGGCGGGCTGTTCGGCGGGTTGGGCGCGGACGCTTTGCCGAACTCCCGCTTGAGCTGTTCGAGGATTTGCGGCATCCGACGGTTGCGCTCGTTGTTCGCTTTTTCTTGCAACTCGCGCTCCAGCCGACGCCGTTCCTGCCGGTAGCGCAGGGCAAACACCTCGTGCTGGTCGTCGTTCAGGGTGAGGCCGCTTTGCACGTAGGCCTGCTCGGTTTCCCCGCGGATGCGTTCCTCCGCCCGGCTGAGGATTTCCTGCTTTTCCTCGGGCAGGAGTTTGTTCCAGATGCGGGCGTTGTTGCGAAACGTCGTCTGCTCGTCGCGCGGTAGCGTCGGCGGCTCGAACGTTTGGGACTGGGATAACTCCCGCCCGCGCTCCCGCTGCATCTTGGCTTTGATCTCATCCGTGCCGGACGCCGCTGGCGTGGGGGTCGGCGTCCGCGCCGCCGTTGGTTTCGGGGCAGGCGTAGGAGTGGGGAGGGCCGGCTTCGGCGTCGCGCTCGGCGTCGGCGCGGGTGGCGCGGCCTGCACCCAGGGGGTCGCCGACGCCGCAGGCGGCGACGGCGGTGCCGGTGAAATCTGATTCTGCGCCGGGGGTGCCTGCGCGGCGATCTTCGCGCCGCCCAGCGCCGCCCAAACCACTGCCGCCGCGCCCGCCGTCAGAATCGCACGGTGTCGTCGGTCCATAGACGGCTTTCCTCTCGCTGGAGGATATTATCCAAATCGGCGATCACTTCCACCTCCTCCACCGGCACGGAATCGCGCGGCGTCATCTCGGTCCCGGCGGCGGCCAGGGGGGTCCCGGTCAGCGACGATTGGGACGCCACAACCGCTGCCTCGCCCCGTGGCGGGGGCACGGTCCGGGGCAGCTGCGCCCCGTTGCTCAGGCAGAACAAACCGAGCGCGCACCCCCCGGAAAACACGCCTGACCATACGGCCGTCCGCCGGGAAAACGTCGGCGGGAACACTCGCCGCAGACCGGTCCACCACCCGGCGGCGCGGCTCGGCTGGGCCAGCGTCACGTCACGCAGGACGCGGCGGGAAAAGTACGGGCTGGGCTGGGCGGGCGGCGTCTGGCGGCCCAGCAGCGCCCAGAGCGCCGCGTCGTCCTGCGGGTCCATGCCCTCCTTGTCGTCTCTGCCTTCGGTGGTCATTCCGGTGATATTAACGCGCAAAACGCCTCGAAGTTGCGGGTTCTTTTTTCGTGGGTCTCAGAGACATTCCTGCCTCGTTGCCGAGCCACGACGCCCCTATTTCGCGCCGGGCGCCGTCCAGCGATCCACCCAATCGCTGATCGTCTGGTTCCAGAGCCGGCTGTTCTGCGGCTTGAGCACCCAATGACCCTCATCCGGAAAATACAGCATCTCCGACGGCACGTTGAGCCGCTGCAACGTCGTGAACAACTCGAACCCCTGCGACACGTCCAGCCGGAAATCCAGTTGCCCATGAATGACCAGCGTCGGCGTCTTGAAGTTCTTGGCGAAATTGGATGGCGACCACTTCGCATACAGTTCCGGGTTGTTCCAGGGCGTTCCCTTGAACTCCCATTCGTTGAACCACAGCTCTTCCGTCGCCCCGTACCCCGCCACCGCATCGTACAGCCCGTCGTGCGAGACCAGACACTTGAAGCGGTCCGTGTGGCCCATGATCCAGTTGATCATAAACCCACCGTAACTCGCGCCGAGCGCCGCCTCGCGGTTCTTATCCACAAAAGGGTAAGTTGCCTCCACATAATCCAGCCCCTTCATCAAATCTTCGTAAGGCATCCCGCCCCAATCCCCGCTCACCTCATCGGTGAACGCCTGCCCGTAACCCGTCGAGCCGTGCGGGTTCACCACGACCACAATATACCCCGACGCCGCGAAAAGCTCCGGGTTCCAGCGGTACGACCAACTGTCGCTCCAGGCGCCCTGCGGGCCGCCGTGGATGAGGAACTTGACCGGGTATTTTTTCGCCGGATCAAAGCCCGGCGGCTTGAGCAAAAACCCCTGCACCGCCGCCCCGCCCCCACCCGGGAACGTGAACGCTTCCCACGGCGACAAATCAAGCTGCGTTAATAACGCCTCGTTGACCCGGGTAACGGTCTTGACCGCCGAGGATTCTTGCAAATCCAACGAAGCGATCTCACTGGGCATCGCCACCGTGGTCCGCGAAAAGAACAAATGTTTCCCATCCTGTGCAAAGGCGAGGTCGCTGGCGTGGACGCGCGTCAACTCGACGGGTTCCGGGTCCGATGCTTCCAGCACGTAGATCGGCGCTAGTCCATGATCCTCGGCGGTTAAGAAGATAGCGCGGGAGTTTGGCGCCCACGCGATGCTTTCTACCGAACGGTCAAATTTCTTGGTCATGTCGTGCAGGGTACTGTCCACGCGGCTATAAAAGATCAGGGCGAACTTGTCGCTCTCGAATCCCGCTCGCGCCTGCGAACGCCATGCGAGATACTTCCCGTCCGGCGAATAAAGCGGCGTCGAGTCGCTGCCGGGACTGGTCGAAAGTTTTTTCGGTGTCCCACCCGCCATCGGCACCACGAAAATCTCGTTGTTGGTGCTGGTGGCTTCCACCTCGTCAACGTTGGACGTGTACGCGATTTCCTTCCCATCCGGCGAAACCGCGTAATCATCCTGCCCGCCCAGCGAGAACGGCGGCACGTCGTGGTCGCCCGGCGTCAGGTCGCGCGGCGTCCCGCCTTCGGTCGGCACCACGAAAAGATGGCTGCGTTTGAAGTCAGTGTACTCGGTCCAATGCCGGTAAAACAACTTGGTGAACACCTTGGCCTTCACCTTGGATTTCTCCACGGCGTCATCCTTGACCTTGTTCTCGGCGTCGTCCTTCGCTTCCGGGTACACCGTGGAGACGAAGACCACGTTCTTGCCGTCCGGCGACCAGATCGCGCCGTCCGCCCCGGCGGAGATCGTCGTCAACTGCCGTGCCACCCCTTCCAGCTTGCCCTCTGCCGTATCGAACGACGTGATCCAGAGTTGCGAACTGTCGCCCGCCTTGGAGGTAAATAGAACGCTCTTGCCGTCCGGCGAAAAGCGGGGGCGGCTCTCGACATTCTCCGAGCCGGGGTTGAGCCGCCGGGCGTCGCCGCCCTCGGCGGGGACGATCCAGAGGTGCGCTTTCTTGGTATTCGCTTCGAGGTCCACGTCGGTCTGCTCGAAGGCCACCCACTTGCCATCCGGCGACGGGACGGGTTCGCCCACGCGCTTCATGGCCATGAGGTCGTTGAAGGTCATGGGCCGCTTGGCGTTCGCCCGAATGGCGAGCAACGAGCAACCCGCCAGCAAGGCGGCGACGAAGAGAATGAGTTTACGGTGCATGGGAAAGAAGTTGAAAGCGACAACTTGGCCGGGGTTGACGCGGGCGCAACCGGGAGAGGAAAGTTTCACGGCGGCCATCGGCCCGCCCCTGAACCCAGAAAACACCTCGGCCCCGCCGGGCTTGAAAATTGCTCCAAATCTGCTTGGTTCCCGTCGGAGCTTCCCGCACATGTCCTTTGCCCGTATCCCGCCCGTTCGCCGGGCGGCGTGCGTCCTCGGCATACTCTGTGCGATGGCCCAGGTGGCGTCGGGCATCATCCTGCTGGCCACCGGCGACCCGGCCCGCAACACCTCGACCCCCGGCGACAACAGCGGCTGGCAGTACGAGGGCCAATTCGGCGGCTTTCTGGGCACCCCGGTTGCGCCGCTTTACTTCCTGAGCGCCAAACACATCGGCAACCAGGGCAACCTCGTCTTTCACGGCGAGACCTTCACCATCGTTGACGCCTTCCTCGACCCGTCGAGCGACCTGATTCTGTGGAAGGTCGATCACCCGTTCACCACCTACGCGCCGCTATTCACCGGCGGCAGCGGGAACGAGATCGGGCGGGAACTTTGTGTCCTCGGGCGCGGCACGCAGCGCGGCGCGGACCGGGTGCTCGACGACAGCGTGCGCGGGTGGGATTGGGGCCCGGGCGACGGCGTCGAACGCTGGGGCCGCAACGTCGTCGTGGACCTGCCCGTGTCCGGCGGCGTGCCGTATCTTCACGCCACGTTCGATTCGCCCGGCATCCCCGACGAGGCGCACCTTTCCGTCGGCGATTCGGGCGGCGGCCTGTTCGTGCAGGAGGACGGATTGTGGAAGCTCGCGGCCATCAACTACGGCGTCGATGATCTTTACACGTCGCCGAGCGACGCCGGGCATTTCGTCTCCGCCGTGTTCGATTCCCGGGGGTTTTACAACAAGCAGGACGACGGGACCTTTACCCCCGTACCGGACACCGGCGTGCCCGTGCCGACCGGCTTCTACAGCACGCGCGTGGCCGCGCGGCTGGACTGGATCAAGGGCATCACGGGCCTGGACCCGACGGTGTTGCCTGCGGAGAGCTTCGGAACGTGGTCGCACCTCTATTTCACCCCGGCGCAACTCGCGGACACTACGGTCAGCGGCCCGGACGCCGACCCGGACGGAGACGGCGTTTCCAATCTGCTGGAGTTTGCCTTCAACCTCGATCCGACCTTCGCCGGGCCGGTGGGCATGACGGCGGAAACGGGGTTGCGCGGATTGCCGTTGGTACGGCTGGAGACGGTGGCGGCGGGAGCTCAGCGGTTGACGGTGGAGTTCGTGCGGCGCACCGCCGGGAGCGGCGCTGGGCTGACCTATGCAGTGCAGTTTGCCACGAATCTGGCAGCGGCGGACTGGCAGGCGGGCGGCACGCAAAGCGTGACGCCGATCAACGCCCGGTGGGAGCGCGTGAAAGTGACGGACGGGGTCTCGACCGGCGGCGCGGCGCGGTTTGCGCGGGTCCAGGTGACGGGGAATTGACGCGGCTGGTGCGAGGGCGGCGGTGCAAAAAGGGACGGCAACGCGGCTCGCCAGCAATTTGCTACAAATATTTTTCGAAATTTGTCTTCCCCATCCTGAACAAACCTTTATAAAGGCCGCCAATTACGTCATCTCGACGTTTCATCGGGTTTCTGCCGGGCAGTGATGGACGTTCCATGCGGTTCGGCGGCTGGGAGTTCGCTGAGGCTTCGTTTTTAGGTGTGATGCGGTTGACCCCGCTGCCGTCTGGCGGGGTCAAACACCCGGTACTGCCAACTTTTATCTATTTGCCTGCCATGTCCTCGCTCAAAACAAACGCCACCACCCGCCTTTCCGTGACGCTTCTCGCCGCTGGCAGCCTGGGGATCTCTCCTGCGCTCCACGCCGCGAACCCGGCTGCCTCTCCGCGCACCGTCGGCTGGCTGGCCCGCGCCCGGGCCGCCACGCAACGCCCTCGGGACCAGGCCCAACGTCTCGCGGACCTTGCGGCTGAAGAACGGGCTTTCCACGCCGACTTCCTGGCGGGCCGTTTGTTTGCCGCTCCCGTCCTCCGGACGCCGACCCTCTTGCTCGACGTTGCGCCCGCTGCCAGCGTCCCGGACGAAGCCGCCCCGGCCTTGCCCGCCGCGAGCCCGTTGCCCGCCGACTTTGCCGCCGCTTACTCCTTCTTCCTGCCCGCTCCGGCGGTTTCCGTCCTGTCGTCCCGCCCGGACGTTCCGAGCGCCAGGGAGTCCACCCGGTCTGCCTTCTCATTCGCCGCGACGGCGGGGACGAGCGCCAGCCGTTCGGCGACGCTACCCGAGGCTGCCTCGGCCAGCTTTCAAGGTCTGAACATTCCGACCGCGAACCCTTCGCTCGGCGGGTTTGCCCCCGCCGCGCCCTCGGCCCCCGGCTTGCCGGCGGCCGCGGTTGCGGCGGCGACCAGCGGCACGCTCACGTCGCCGGTGTCCGTCACCTACAGCACCGCCCCCTGGGTCATCACCTCGGGCACCGGCACCTATCCTGACGGCGGCGGCGTGGCGACGATCAATTCGGGCATCAGCGCCACCCCCGGCACGCTCGCGGGCGGGATCGCGATCACGGTCGATGTGTCCCCCACCCTCTCGGGCATCACGTACAACAGCCCGTTCACCGCGAATTTCGCGGTCGGCGCCGGTACCTCCATCGTCGCGGCAACCACCGGCCTGACGCTCAACGGCCAACTGACGGCCGTCAACACGCCGACCTCTTTCATTTTATCCAACTCCATCACGTCGCCCATCTCGGGAGGAGGCACCGCCGGCGTGACCAAGACCGGCACGGGCATCGTCACGCTGGGGGCGACCAACACTTACACCGGGGGCACCCACATCAACGGCGGCGAACTCGTGATCTCGGCCGCGGCGGCCATCGGTGACAACGTTTTCGGTGCGACCGGGGCGGGGAACGGACTCTCCTTCAACGGTGGCTCGCTTTTCAACAACATCACCGGCGGCCTGACCAGCGCCCGTCCCATCTTCCTGGACACGGGCGGCGCGTTGTTCTACCTCAACACCGCCGCCACGCTCAGCGGTGTCATCAGCGGCCCCGGCTCGCTCAATGACTACGGCTTCGCCGCGGTGGCGATGACGCTGACGGGGCCCAACACCTACACGGGTGCGACGATTACCAGTTCCTCGACCGTGAGCGCCCTCACCTTGAGTGGCAGCGGCAGCATCAACACCAGCAGTTCGTACGATCTCGCCGGCACGCTGACGCTGACCAACTCGACCACGACCGGCATCGACCGCCTGAACAACACCGGCGCGATCACCTCGCACGGCGTGCTCATCACCACGACCGGCAACGCCACGACGGCGTCGGCGGAAACCGCCGGCGCGCTGATCCTGGCCAACGGCAATACGACGATCAACGTCACGCCCGGTACGGCCGGCTCCAGTCTGAACTTCGCCAGCCTCACCCGGCAGGGCGGGTCCACGTTGTTCGTGCGCGGCACGACGCTGGGCAACACCCCCGGCGCGGGCGTGGCCACGATCACCGCAGGTGCCGCTCCGACGCTCCTCGGCGGCGCTGGCGCGGCGGGCAGCACGACGATTTCCATCGTGCCCTGGATTCTGGGCAACCTGACGGCCAACATCTCGCTCTCGGCGGCGAACACCGCCGGCAGCAGTCTGGTCACCTACGACGCCACCAACGGTTTCCGCCCCCTGGCCACTGCGGAATACGCGACCGCCCTGGGGGTTAGCAATTCGGACAACGTCCGGCTCACCGCCGCGACCGCCGCCACCGCTGGTGTCACCGCCAACGCGCTGCTCTTCGCTCCGGCCGCGATTGCCACGCTTTCCGGCGGGCCGATCAATCTCACGAGCGGCACCTTCGCCTACTCACCCACGGTGGACTCGACGGGCACGGTGAGCGCCGGTCTGAACTTCGGCTCGGCCGAGGGCGTGGTCCTGTACACCAGTGCGTTGGGAATCAGCGGAACGCTGACCGGCTCCGGCGGATTGACCGTTTCCAGTCCCAGCGGCGCGGCCCTGACGCTCTCCGGTGCCAACACCTACACCGGCACGACCACCCTGGTCCGGGGTACCACGGTATACACCGGTCCGGTCGCCAACGACGGCGTCACGGCGGGCCCCTTCGGCCTGAGCACCACGCCGATCACGCTGAACCCCGGCACCGGGTCCGTGCTCTTGTATGCGTCGGCCGCCAACACCTTCGCCCGCGACCTGCTGGTGACCGGCACCGGCCCCGGCCTGGCGTACTTCGGCACCGCGGGCGATACCGCGCTGACGATGAGCGGGAACATCAACCTCCAGCATAACCTGTTGCTCGCGGGCGGCGCCTCGGCAGCCACCGCCTTGGTGATCAACGGCACGATCAGCGGCCCGGGCATGATCTCGGATGCGTTCGCATCGTACAACGTCTTCAACGGCAACAATACCTTCACCGGCGGCCTCAACATTGCGACCGGCATCTATGTCGCCGGTTCGGACACGGCGTTCGGCACGGGCCCGATCTACGACTCGGGTATCGGATTCCTGCAGGGCAGCGGCACCGCCACCCGCACCGTTGCCAACAATATTATCATTGGGAACTCCGGGGCTCCGACCTTCCAGGGCACCACGCCGCTGAATTTCACGGGCACGGTCTTCCTCAATGGCGCGCACACGTTTGCCTTCACCAACACCGCGCTGACCGCCTTCAGCGGCGTCGTCTCCAGTGGCGCGTTGACCACGACGGGTACCGGGGCGGTGGCGCTCAACAGCCCGACGGGCAACACGTTCACGGGCGGTTTCATCAACACCGGGGTCGCGGCGAACGCCAGCGCCATCTACGCCAACAACACCAGCGGTTCGGCCTTCGGCCCGGGCTCGGTGAGCATCGGCGCGGCCAGCGCGACGGTGTTCAGCACACTGGCGGGCAACTTCACCGTGACTGGCCCCACTAGCATCGCCGGTCGCCTCTCGCCGGGCAACGGCACGGGGTTGACCGCCGCCACGGCAGGCATCGGTTCCATCGGCACGGCGAACTTCGGGGCGCTGACGCTGTCCTCGTCGACGACGAGCAGCCTCTATCTGGAAATCGGCGGCACCCCGGCTTCGGGGACCTTCGACAAGATCAACGTGAGCGGGCTGCTGACCCTGGCGGGCACGGTGAATCTCGCCACGACCGGCGGGTACACTTTGACCCAGGGCAGCACCTACGACCTCGTTGACTGGGGCACCATCACCCCCGGGGCGGTCACGTTCAGCAGCACCAACGCGACGTTCGGAACGGACGCAAACGGCGTGAGTCTGTATTTCGATACGTCGCGCTTCCTCATCGACGGCACGGTGACAGTCGTGCCCGAACCGGCGACGGTGCTGGGCGGTCTCCTGACCGCCGGGCTGCTCGGCCTCGGGCTGCGCCGCCGACTGCGTGCGGCGTGAGTGAGGGCCGCCGGGGCCGCGTTCCTTTCCGGGAGCCCGGCCCCGCCCCGGCGCGTTGCCCTTCGGTGCTCGTTACAAGGTTTTCAGAATGATGGAGTGGACCCCCCGGGATCGGGCGGGGGTCGTGGCCTCCGGGCCCGACGGCAAACCCCGGCGGTGCGGCGGCCTTGCGGTTCATTCCCCTGTTCCCAACCTCGCGCCTGGGAACCCCCTCGTTCGGGAAGCTCCAGCTTCCCTGCTCCCGCCGTCGGCCAGAGCGAACGCATCTAAACTCTGCTGTCATCCCGAGGGGAGTTTCACGACCCGAAGGACCTTCCGGCCAAGGACACGCTCTGCGCCCGGGGACGCTCATCCCGAGAAGCAGCCGCATCCCTTGCCGAGAGGTCCTTCGGCTGCATTCGTGCTTCACTCCGCTCAGGATGAGAGAAGTTTTGATGCGTCGGCCCTGCACCGCGGGTCCTTCGAGTCGTCAAACTTCCCTCGGAATGACAGAATTTTAAGAGGCGTTCGCCCTGCTCCGTCTGCGCTGGGAGGTTGCAAAATCCTTCCGTCCGCGCCACGCTCGCCGCTTGCCTGAAGCTCCCGCCAGATCCCCCGCCGTCTTCTTCGACCGCGACGGCACCCTGATGGAGGACGTGGACTATTGCCGCGACCCCGCGCAGGTCGCCGTCTATCCGGACGCCGCCGCTTCCCTCGCCCGCCTGCGCGCTGCCGGTTTCCGCCTGATCCTGGTCACCAACCAGAGTGGGCTCGGACGCGGCTACTTCACCGAGGCCGACTACCAGGCCGTCCACGCCGAATTTCTCCGCCAGCTCGCACCCGCCACGCTCGACGCCGCCTACTTCTGCCCCGACGCCCCCGGCATCCCCTCCACCCGCCGCAAACCGGCCCCCGGCATGGTCCAGGAGGCCGCCATTGACCACCGCCTCGACCTCGCCTGCTCCTACGTGGTCGGCGACAAAGCCGCCGACATCGAACTGGCCGCCCGCGCCAATCTTCAAGGCGGCGTCCTGGTCCTCACCGGCAAAGGCCAGGCCGACCAGGTTCTCTGTCTCCCCAACTACACCGCCCCCAACCTCACCGCCGCGACCGACTGGATTCTCCAACATCGCAGCAACCTCCCTCCCCCTTGAACCTTGGACCTTGGACCTTGGAATTTCCTCGGATGCTTGGTTCCTTGGTTCCCTGGTTTCCTTCTTAGAAAATTGGAGCTGATGAAAACCATCGCCATCATCCCCGCCCGCTATGGCGCGACCCGCTTCCCCGGCAAGGCGCTCCATCTCATCGCGGGTAAACCCCTGGTCCAGCACGTCTGGGAACGCTGCCGCGAAGCGAAACGCCTGGACGCCGTGATCATCGCCACCGACGACCTGCGCATCGCCGAGGCTGCCTTTGCCTTCGGCGCGGAGGTCGCCCTGACCCGCGCCGACCACCCGAGCGGCACCGACCGCATCGCCGAGGTCGCCGCCCGCCTGGGCCGGAAGGTCACCCACATCCTCAACGTCCAGGGCGACGAACCCGCCGTCTCCCCCGTCCTGATCGACCGCCTGGCCGACGCCCTGCGCCGCGACAAAAAGCTGGTGATGGTCACCGCTGCCAACGCCGTCACCGACCGGGCCGAGATCGAAAACCCGAATTGCGTCAAAGTCGTTCTGGCCAAGCACGGCGACGCGTTGTACTTTTCCCGCAGCGTGATTCCCCACCCCTTCGGCTCGTCAGCGGACGCCCAAGGGACGACCTACCTCCGCCACCAGGGGATCTACGGCTACGAACGAAAGTTCCTCGCCCGCTTCGTCCGCTGGGCACCGTCCGATTACGAAAAAATCGAGCGTCTGGAGCAACTCCGGGCGTTGGAGCACGGGGTCCGCATCAAGGTCATTGTAAATACCAACGTATCCGTCGGGGTGGACGCGCCGGAAGACGTGGCGAAGGCCGAGGCTGCGTTATCTGCGACGGTAGCGACGCCTGCGACGTAATTCCCATTTTTTGCAGCATTTTATGAAATTTATCTTTGTCACGGGCGGAGTGGTCAGTTCGTTGGGTAAAGGTCTGGCGGCGGCAGCCTTGGGCACGTTGCTCGAACACCGCGGCCTGTCGGTCGTTTTGCAGAAATTCGACCCCTATCTCAACGTCGATCCGGGCACGATGAACCCGTTTCAGCACGGCGAGGTGTACGTCCTCAATGACGGCGCGGAAACCGACCTCGACCTCGGCCACTATGAGCGGTTCACGAACTGTGTCCTCACCCGGCACAACTCCCTGACCAGCGGCCAGGTGTACGAGAAGGTGATCGCCAAGGAGCGCCGGGGCGACTACCTCGGCAAAACGGTGCAGGTCATTCCCCACGTCACCAACGAGATCAAGGAGCGCATCCGCCTCATCGAAAGGGAACAACCCGCCGACGTGCTCATCACGGAGATCGGTGGCACCACCGGCGACATCGAAGGGCTGCCCTTCCTCGAAGCCATCCGGCAATTTACCCTGGAGGTGGGTCCGCGCAACGCCATCGTGATCCACGTCACGCTGGTGCCCTTCATCAAGGCGGCGGGCGAGTTGAAGACCAAGCCCAGCCAGCAGAGCGTCGCCAAGCTGCGCGAGATCGGCTTGCAGCCGCAGGTGCTGATCTGCCGCAGCGAGTACGCTTTGGACGAGGACATCCGCAGCAAGCTCTCGATGTTCTGCAACATCCCGCAGAGCGCCGTGGTGGAGATGCGCGACGTGCCGCACACGATCTACGAGGCTCCGCTCCTGCTCCAGGGCGAAAAGCTGGATGACACCGTCTGCGACCTGCTCGACCTCAAGACGCCGCCCGCCGACATGACGGACTGGAAGAAATTCGTCAAGCGGGTGGTCCAGCCGAAAAAGCGTGTCAAGATCGCCCTGGTCGGCAAGTACATCGAGCATCAGGATGCCTACAAGAGCATCTACGAGTCGCTGATCCATGCCTCCGCCAGTTACGACTGCGGCATCGACCTGCACAGCATCGACTCCGAATCGCTGGAAGGCGATTCCGCCGAGATCGACGCCATCCTGCACGACTTCACCGGCATCGTGGTGCCCGGGGGCTTCGGCGAGCGCGGCATCGAGGGCAAAATTCAGGCCGCCGGCTACGCCCGCACACACAAGATTCCCTACCTCGGATTGTGCCTCGGGATGCAGGTGGCCACCATCGAATTTGCCCGGGACGCGGCGGGGCTCAGTCACGCCAACAGCACGGAGTTCGACCGGGATACTCCCTACCCCGTCATTTCCCTCTTGGAGGAGCAGGAGAAGGTCCGCGTGAAGGGAGCATCCATGCGCCTGGGTGTCTGGCCGACCAAGTTGGTCCCCGGCACGCTGGCCGAAAAAGTTTACGGTCGCAGCGAAATTCTGGAACGCCACCGCCACCGTTACGAGTTCAACAACGAATACCGCCAGCAAATGACGGACAAAGGGTTCGTGATTTCCGGCACGTCGCCCGACGGCACACTGGTCGAGATGATCGAGGTGAAGGATCATCCGTGGTTTCTGGCGAGCCAGTTCCACCCCGAGTTCCTTTCCAAGCCGAACGCGCCACACCCGTTGTTCAAGGGATTTATCGGGGCGTGCCTCGCGCACGGGAGTTGAGCACACAGGGAGGGACGGCGGTGCCCCGCCGTCCAAAGCTTTCCTGGAGGATGATGGCTTGAATCTATCCGCCGAAAGGAACCACGGACGGGGAGGGACCGCTGTCCCTACCTCTTTGATTTCTGCCCGTCAGACTGCCCAGCGCAGAAGATTCAAGATTGAACGATATGGGTGCGTCAACGTCTATCCATCTTGCACATGAAACGTCCTTTCCTCCTCCTCTTGGGCTTGCTGATGGCTGCCTCGTCGGTCATTGCCCAGGAGAGCAAAACTTCCCCCGCCCCGGCCACTTCTCCTGCGGCCACCCCGGCCTTGCAACCGGCCTATTTCGCCGGGGGGTGCTTCTGGTGTATGCAGTACGCCTTTGACCGGGTCAAAGGCGTCAAGAAGACCGTCGTCGGCTACACCGGCGGCCAGAAAGCGTCCCCCGATTACGAGGAGGTTTCCAGTGGGACCACGGGCCACGCGGAATCCATCGAAGTGCTCTACGATCCGGCGGAGGTGACCTATCCGCAGTTGTTGGACACCTTCTGGAAAAGCATCGACCCCACGGCAGTCAACCGGCAGTTCTCCGACGCGGGGACGCAGTATCGTACAGCCATCTTCTATCGCAACGACGAGGAAAAGAAGGTGGCCGAAGCTTCCAAGGCAGCGTTCGCCAAGATCGGCAACTACGACAAGCCCATCGCCACGCAGATCGTCGCGGCGGGCACGTTTTATCCCGCCGAGGATTACCATCAGGAATACTACAAAAAGAATCCGGACCATTTTAACGCCTATGAAGTCGGCTCCGGTCGGGCCGGTTACCTCAAGCGCAGGTGGGGCACGGAAACGCCGCACTGAATCTCTATGATCCCTTACCAAACCCCGCACTCCCGCCCCGTCATCCCCTGGATTTTGCTGGGCCTCGTGGCCGTCTTTTTCGTCGCGCGCGCGTTTATTTTGCACGCGCAGGAACCCAAACCCGAACCTGCCGCCTCACCGGCCAAGACCATGGAAACCACCACTCCCACCGCCACCACCGACAACTCCAAACTCTCGAAAGAGGAACTGAAAAAGAAACTGACCGCCGAACAATACCGCGTCACCTGTGAGGAAGGCACCGAGCCTCCTTTCCGCAACGCCTACTGGAACAACCATAAGGCGGGCATCTACGTGGACGTGATCAGCGGCAAGGCGCTGTTTTCCTCGCTCGACAAGTTCGATAGCGGCACCGGCTGGCCGAGCTTCACCAAGCCGCTGGTCAAGGAGAACGTCCACGAGAAGACGGACAGCACCCTCGGCATGGACCGCACGGAAGTCCGTTCGGCGTCCAGCGACGCGCACCTGGGGCACGTCTTCGACGACGGCCCAGCCGCAGCGGGCGGGATGCGATATTGCATGAATTCCGCCTCGTTGAAGTTCATCCCGGTCGAGGACCTGGAAAAGGAAGGCTACGGGCAATACAAGGCGTTGTTCGAGAAGAAGAAATAACGCGGCTGAACCATCCGCTTTGCCACGCGCCTCCGAAGGCTACCCGCCGTCGGAGGCGCTTTCCTTTTGGCCATCGGAGTGGCAGCCCGTTATGTTGCCACGTCGGGTTACATCGCTTCTCCGATTTCGGGACGCCGAAATGGAATAAGGCGTCGGCGATATAGCTGGGGAACGGGAAAGGATCATTTCGTTTCTGCGCGGACGGCTCTCTATACTTCTGTCATCCTGAGCGAGTGGAACGAGCCGAAGGACCGGTATTAATATACTTGGCTGACACTGCGGAACTGACTGTCAGCGGTTAGGCTACTTGCGGCGGACGAAAAACCACCCCCAAGAACTCCTCAATGTGCTTCGTGACAAAAGCCGACGTGACGGAGCTAATTGCAATCGGATCGCTGCTTTTTCTGGCCAGTGACGCGCTGCCATAATCACTCTCCGCGATAAGGCTGAGGTTTTTTATGTCACCAACAAACAGCAGCTTCGGTGAATGGCCGGTCGGAATGAACTTTCCGCCAGGAGTTTCAAGGTAAATGCCAGCGGCGTATTCAACACGCTCGCCAGCCACATCATCGGCGCGGACATGGAATTCTACGGAACAAGAGTGGCCGTGCGCGATAATCTTACTCTTTGCGCCATGCAAGACCGGCTCAATGACTTCGCGCAGGCATTTTTCAAGGGCTTCGCGGCTGGCCGCCCGGAGCGTGAGCGCCCGATCTTCCTCATGGCGGCGCGCCTCTTCTTGGCGAGCGATGCCCTGATCGTATTGATTAAAGATGTCGTCGATAGACATGATAAATTTATAAGTCAACATCAAACGAAAGTCACGCCCAAACAGAAAGGCCCGGCATCAATGCCGGGCCTTTCCTCCTTGCTTGGCGTCTCGTAGCTCTCTCAGGGCTGGCTCTCTATACGGATTAACCCCTCGGCCTCCTTCGGGGGCTTGGCCTTCGGCCTACCCGCCTTCCCCTTGGGCGCGGCGAGGATCGCGCTCATGGCCCGCTCGAAGCGTTCGCGCTCGCTTTCTGGCTTGGGTTTCTTGGGCGTCATTTCTTGGGGAAAGGATCGGGGCCGAGCATGAGATCAGGGATTTCGGCGCTGATTGAGACTGGTGGTAGAGTCGGCGCGGAGGGTTTTTCCGCTTTGAAGGGATGGGTAAGTAGGTACTGATAGTCCCGCCTTTGTTTTTCAACGTATTCTAAATCAACTTTTTGGATTAGTTTCAGCAGCGCCGGCTTCGGCGAGTCCCCCATACTCACCCAGCCCCCTTTGAAATAATACATCGCGGGCAAGTTTTTTAGGTCGCCTTCAAGCGAGCGTTGCCACGTGGGCTTGTCCTCCTTGACGCCCTTTTCGGGTGGATGTTCATAGTGCCGTTCCACGTCGTCAGAAAAGGCGGCTCCACTAATCGCTAAATTGATTTCAAACGCAGGAGACGTTAACAGAATCAAAGTGCAGGCGTACTGGTTGCCGTGCGAGTTTTCGCCAATGAAGATCGTGGCGTCCGGGTCTTCGTCCACGATCCCAACACCCGGCAATTCACGCAACGATTTGTAGATGAAGGCCGCGAGATCGGGGTGCGCCTTAGCCCCTGAGTACGATACTTGGACATTGAGATGGAATGGCGCGGGGGCTGGACTCGGCTCTTCAGCGCGACAGATGGCGGTAAGCAATAAGAGGCAGGCAATCAGGATTTTCATGGGAGCGTTAGAGAAACGCCCTGCCAACGATGAGGCGCGGCCACCCGCGCTTCACCCCGGAGGCACCTGAGAGAGCCCGTAGAGAGACGCAACAAAGCAGCCGCGCCCGGTCGGGACGCGTGCCTCTGTGTGCGGCCTCTCCACTGGTCAATTCTCAGGTTTCCCGGGGAGCCGTTCGCAGAACGCGAAATTAAGATGTGATTTGCCTCAGAGTACATCCCGCTTGGGGCGAGGCAAGAACGGACTTCTCAAGCTGTTACGCGCGGCCTAATGAAAGCTCTTGGATCGTTCACAATCTGTTGCAAAAACCCTACTTGCCCGGGCAGTTTCTCATATGCGTGCCCGCCCCTTCCTGCTGGAAGTTGCTCATATTCCAGTAATTTTATTTCTCGAATTTGAGATTTTAAGCGAGTCTCAACTTTTTGCTGCCACGCCTGAATGCTAGACGCTTCTCCGCCATTAAACGCATCAGGCAAGCCACTTGCACCCAGTAGAGCGCGCCCTTCCCGGACAAGCGAAGCGTAAAACTCTTCGATTGAGCAAATGTCAGACTCGGCGCGATACGCTCCCTCGTGTCTTGCAAGACTAGACTGTAGCACGCCTTGTTCAGTCGCGTGTTTTTCCATCGCGGCCTGATAAGACTCTATAGGACGTAGACAGAAGCGGTCGTTTTTGCGATGGTTGGGAGCATGGACATGGAACGCGTTTTCCGCAA
>CAHJWO010000030.1 GCA_903642295.1 PVC group bacterium
GTCTGTCATCCTGAGCGAGTGGAACGAGCCGAAGGACCTTCCACCGTCGAGGGCACCTCAGGTTGACCCAAGGACGATGCTCCCGCGGCTGATTCAAACGGGATTCGCTCTAATAGAACGGCCTGCCCGGCTAAAGGCGACCTTTTCTGAGGGTGGATGGCGACCTCCGGGCGCCGTTAGTTTCCTTTGCGGCGCAGCCGCCTTGCCTCATTTTCGACGATTCTGAGAACGGCGGTAGCCTGGCAGGCGTGTGCGACACCCGCGTGACCTCCTCAAACTGGCGTTCAAGCCCCGATGGGATGCCACACGGTTTTATATTCGACGAATTCCGCGATTTCCTCCGCCCCCTGCGCCGCCGCTGAGAACCAATCCACCGCGTCGCTTGCGCGTGTCTTCAGCCGCTTGACCGACTCCGCCGCGCCCTTTGCCAACGTTCGGCGTTCCTCTTCCGACACCCCGGCGGCATCCACCGCGCGTAGCGCCTCGTGCGTGGCGAATGTCCCCAGCAATTCCGCCCGCTTCCCCGTCAACAGGTTGACCACCCCGCCGGGCAGGTCGCTCACGGCCAGCATTTCTCCCAGCAAAATGGCCGCCATCGAGCCTGCCTCCGACGCGAATGCAACGACCGTGTTCCCGCTGGTGATGACCGGCACAATCTGACTCACCAGCCCCAGCAGTGCGGGCGCGCCTTCCTCCGTCACCACGCCGACCACGCCCATCGGTTCGGGAAACGTGAAATTGAAGTAAGGCCCAGAAACCGGGTTGGTATTTCCGAGCACCTGCGCGAACTTGTCCGCCCAGCCCGCGTAATAAACGATCCGATCCACGGTCGCCGCGACCTCGCGCTCCGCCGCCGCTGCTTCCGTTTTGCCAGCCGACGCCAGACACCCCGCCAACTCTTCCGCGCGCGACTCCAGCATCTCCGCCAGTCGATACAAAATTTGTCCACGATTATAAGCGGAGCGTTTGGCCCAACCCGGACCCGCCGCGGCGGCCGCTTCGACGGCGTTTCGCAAATCCTTTCGGGTACAGCGCGGCACGTTTCCGATGAGCCGCCGATCAGCGCCGTGGACGGGCAAAACCCGCGCACTCTCCGAGCGAATGAACGCCCCGCCGACATAAACCTTCGGTGTCTTTGTGATCAGTAAACGCATATTAGTCAGGCCGGTTCCCTGCGCCTTTTTTCCATCATCCCAATTTGACATAAGCGCCCAGGCCCTGCCGTCCGCCCTCCCGTCCAAATCCACTTTCTTTATATCCGCCGAACGGGGAACTCGGGTCGAACTGGTTGAAGGTGTTTGCCCAGATAACGCCCGCCTTCAACTGCGTGCTCATCTGCAAAATCCGGGCACCCTTGTCCGTCCACACCCCCGCCGACAATCCATAGGCCGTGTTGTTGGCCTTCTCGACGGCTTCCTCCAAAGTCCGAAACGTCAGCACGCTCAGCACGGGGCCGAAGATCTCCTCCCGCGCCACCCGATGACTCGGCGTCACCCCGGTAAAGATAGACGGCGCAAACCAGTACCCTTTCGAGGGTAATCGACAGCCCGGCGGTTGGTAGAGCACCGCACCTTCCTTCTCGCCCGCCGCGACCATTTCCCGGATGCGTTGCAACTGCCCTTTGGAATTAATCGCTCCCACGTCCGTATTCTTGTCGAGCGGATCACCCACCCGCAGGCTCGCCAGCCGGGTCTTCAACTTTTTCACGAACATTTCCGCCACCGACTCCTGCACCAGCAACCGGCTGCCCGCGCAGCAGACGTGCCCCTGGTTGAAAAAGATTCCGTTAATTACTCCCTCGACGGCCTGATCAATGGGTGCGTCGTCGAACACGATGTTCGCCGCCTTCCCTCCCAGCTCCAGGGTCAGTTTCTTTCCGTCACCTGCCGTCTCGCGCAGGATGGCCTTGCCCACTTCCGTCGAACCCGTGAACGCCACCTTCGCCGCCAACGGATGCCGCGCCACCAGCGCCCCGGTCTCGCCCGCGCCGCACACGAAATTCACGACCCCCGGCGGCAGTTCCGCATCCCGCAGCAACTCGGCAAACTTCAGCGCCGTCACGCTGGTCGTCTCCGCCGGTTTCAACACGGCGCAGTTTCCGCAGGCCAGTGCCGGGGCCAGTTTCCACGCGAGCATCAGCAACGGAAAATTCCACGGAATGATTTGTCCGACGACGCCCAACGCCTGCGGTTTCCTCGGCCCGGGAAACGCGTATTCCAATTTGTCCGCCCAACCCGCATGATAGAAGAAATGCGCCGCCGCCACGGGCACGTCGAAATCGCGCGACTCCTTGATCGGCTTCCCGCCGTCCAGCGTCTCGGCCACGGCAAACTCTCGCGCCCGGTCCTGCAACAGCCGCGCAATCCGAAACAGATACTTGCCGCGTTCGGCCCCGGGCAGCTTGCCCCAAGTGCCGTCGAAGGCTGCCCGGGCCGCCGTGTACGCCGCGTCCACGTCCTCCTTGCCCGCCAGCGCAATCCTGGACAGCACCTGCTCGGTCGCCGGGTTGATGGAATCGAAATACTTCCCGGACTTCGGCGCGACCTCCTGGCCGTTGATGAACAATCCGTATTGTTCCCGGATCCCGGGCTCCGCCGACTCCGGCGCAGGGTCATAAGTCCACCGGTCGCCGAAAATCAAAGCCGGTGCCGCCGGGCGCCTGGGCCGAGTTGCCGCCGGGGCCCCGCCGTTCTTATCGGGAGCGGCGTGGCGACCCTTGCGTTTGGCGGGAGCGGCAGAAGAGGGCATGGGTGCAGGTGAACACATTCCGCGGGGGTTGTCACGCACGCCTGCGACGCTTGCGACGCCTGCGACATCTTTTCCGAATAAAACGCATTTTCTGCTAAGAAATTCCCGACCGGTGCGTTCTCCTCCATGAAGAGCCGCTTTTCCGCCGATGTCCGACGACCCGCTGCCACCCCCCACCGACCGCGACCAATGGATGCGGGCCGTCGTCCGGCGCTACGAGCTGCCGCTCACCCAGTACGCCCAGCGGATCACCGGCTGCCGGGAACGGGCGCGCGACGTGGTGCAGGACACCTTCCTGCGACTTGGCAAGCTCGAACCCGGCGCGCTCGGCGACGAACCCGCCAAATGGCTCTTCACCGTCTGCCGAAACCGCGCGCTCGACCTCTGCCGAAAGGAGCACCGCATGACCTACCTCGACCCCGCCGACACCGAAACCGCACCCAGCCCGGACCCCAGCCCCGCCGAAGCGCTGGCCCGCAAGGAGGCTGCCGGATTCCTGCTGCGCATCCTGGAGAAACTCCCCCCACGCCAGCAGGAGGTCATCCAACTCAAATTTCAGAACGGCCTCAGCTACCAGGAGATCAGCGAGATCACGCAACTCTCGGTCAGCAACGTGGGCTTTCTGATCCACAAGGGCATCAAGGCGTTGCGCGAGCAACACGTCGCCCTGGCCGGGCAGTACGTCGGACTGTCTGCCCGCGCCGCTGCCGCCAATGTTGTTCCCACCGTTTTCCCCAAGACTGCCATCCCGTCATGAGCACTCCCATCTTTGATCCCGAAGACCCAAAGCTCACCGCCTACGCGCTGGGCGAACTCACCGACCCCGCCGAACGCGCGGAGGTCGAGCAACTTTTGCAGCATTCCCCGGACGCTCGAATCGCCATGAAAGAAATCCAGGATATCACGACCACTCTCACTGCCGAGTACGATCAGGAACGCCACGCCGCGACAGAGCCGGTCGCGCCTATCACGCCGAACATCGTTCCCTTGGCGAGTCATCTGCCGGAGCGCCGTTCTTCACGGCTTCGTCCGTGGTTTTCCATCGCAGCGCTGCTGGTGGTCGTCGGTGTGTTAGGCGGGATTTTTTTGCCGGTGTTTAACTCCGTACAGGTCAAGGGCTCACGCCATCTGGTGCAATCCAAGCTGCATGACGAGTCAGCGGCAACACCCGCGAGTGCCGCCACGGACTCAGCGCACGGACTCGTTCTGCCGAACGACAAAATCCAAACAAAGATCGCCCAACTCGACCACCCCGCAGAGATCGAACTCAAACTGGAGAATGGCAGACGGGTAAATGCTTTTGGAGCAACGGAACACTTGGATGAAAAGCCGCCCGCCGTGGCACTCACCGAGCCCTTGCCCACGACTCCATCGACGGATGGGGGTAGCGCAGTTGCTCTGAGGGCGACGCCGGGACAGGCCCTGGCCACGCAGTCCGAAGGCGTGCTGCAGAGTGATGCGGGCAAAGGGGATGGCGGAGGGACTTCCGGCACGGGTGGAACCCTGACGGCATCGTCCAACCCATTCCAAGGCACTTCATTAGCGGGCAATATCGCGCAGCCGCCGCCGGCTCCAGCTGCCGCTGCCCGATCCAAGGTTTACGAGGTGAATGGAGGGCTTGCTGGAAAACCAAGCGCCGAAACCCGCTCGCGCTTGGCTTTGAACGAGCCCCGCAAGGATTTGCAGGCCACGGGTGGACCTGCCGCTACGACGAAGTTCGAGTATCCATCGCAGTTCCAGCCACCTCAGATCGCGGCAGCGGCCCCGCAGCCTGCAAGGGTGTTCAGAAGCAAAACGGATTTCTACAGGTCAACGGACGGTTTGAAGACAGAAACCCTCGGGGATAGGTTAACATCGGCTGGCTCCCAATTGGAAAAAGCCAAGAATACCGATGTCCAAGTTGGCCGGGACTTGGAAGCAAAGCCCGCGGGTCCCGAATTCAACACCGCCGCCTACGACCACCTCGTTGAAAATCCGTTCCTCGGTGCGAAGGAAAACCAACTTTCCACGTTCTCCATCGACGTGGATACCGCCAGCTACGCCAACGTGCGCCGGTTCCTCGATGGCGGCAGTCTGCCCCCGCCAGATGCCGTGCGCCTGGAGGAATTGATCAACTACTTCCCTTACGACTACGCCCCGCCCGCCGCGGACAGCGACAAGCCGTTTGCCGTCCATCTGGAGGCCGCCTCCTGCCCGTGGGCACCGGAGCACCGGCTGGTGCGCATCGGCATCAAGGGCAAGGAAATCGCCACCGATAAGCGCCCCGCGTCCAACCTCGTTTTTCTGATCGACGTGAGCGGGTCGATGGAACCGCCCGAGCGCCTGCCGCTCATCAAACAGGCCATGCGTCTGCTGGTCGGGCAACTGACCGAAAGCGACCATGTCGCCATCGTCACCTACGCCGGAAACAGCGGGTTGGCGCTGCCCTCCACGACCGGCGACCACAAGGACGCGATCCTCGCCGCGTTGGACCGGCTGGAAGCGGGCGGCTCGACCAACGGTGCCAGCGGAATCTCGCTGGCATACAAAGTGGCCAGGGATGGATTCATCAAGGGCGGCACGAACCGCGTGATCCTGGCCACGGACGGCGATTTCAACGTGGGTGTTACCAGTCAGGGTGAATTGGTCCGCCTCATCCAGGAGCAGGCCAAGAGCGGTGTGTTCCTGAGCGCGCTGGGCGTCGGCACGGACAACTACAAGGATTCCACGATGCAAAAACTCGCCGACAAGGGTAACGGCAATTACAACTATATCGACCGTCTAGAGGAAGCGCGCAAAGTGTTGGTCGAGCAGATGAGCGGCACGCTGCTAACGATTGCCAAGGACGTGAAAATCCAGGTGGAATTCAACCCACTGGAGGTGTCCTCCTACCGGCTCATCGGCTACGAGAAGCGGATGCTGCGTAAGGAGGATTTCAATGACGACCGCATCGACGCCGGAGAGATCGGCGCGGGCCACAGTATCACGGCGCTCTACGAGGTAGTGCCCGTCGGTCAACCCACCCCCGAGGCAGCCCCGGCGGTGGACGCGCTCAAGTACGACGGAAAGGTTCACCCCACGCGAGCGGCGGAGGAAGCGCCGAAGGATGAAAACGCCGTCGCTGCCAAGCGGGCGTCCACCCCGCCGGAAATGCTGACGGTCAAGATTCGTCACAAAGCTCCTGATGCTGACAAGAGCGAGCGCACTTACGAGGTGCCGCTAACGGATGATAACGGGCCGCATTTTGCAAAGGCGTCGCCGGATTTCAAATTCGCGGCGGCGGTGGCTACCTTCGGGTTGGCCTTGCGCGATTCGCCATACAAGGGTGGCGCGACGCTTGGCGCGGCGGTCGAACTCGCGCAGGAAGGGAAGGGGAGCGACATGAAAGGATATCGCCAAGAGTTTATCGACCTGGCCCGCCGGGCGCAGGCGCTTAAGGATGCGCGCTGAGCGAAAGACCGTGGAGGTAGTGACTCCACTCGTTGCTCCCTTATCAGGATACCATTGATGTTCTGATGGCGCAGCAACGGGTTAACGTCCCGTTATCCATCGCTGCCAAGGCGATTCGCGGCAAAGCGCCGCTCGGTCCAGAGATAACCTGTAGCCAGCACGAACACAGCGAACCACCCGCCGGCAGAAATCTTCCAGGCACGGCCAGCCAGCGGAGCAGACTTTTCGACCGGAATTGCGGATTGATCGGCAAATCGCTCGGTCGCCAAACGGCGGCGCGAAGCCTGCAATCCGGGCCAATCACCAGTGGGATGAACGTAAAAATCGAAGGTCGCTCCTGCGGGTGTGGAGACCACACGGTGCCAGCCGGCGCGGCGGGGCCAATACGTACCTTGCCACCAGCCGGGTTCCCGCAGATCCTGCATCAACGGGAGGGAAATATTTGCCGCATCGGAGCCGACCGTGATCGCCGCATCACCCGGGCTGTGGTCCGGCCGCCCCACCCAACGGAGCGACAACGGGTGATCGACGAACACTGGTCCGGCCTCGCCGTCCACCAGAGACCAGCGGCCCGTCGCTGCATCCGAAGCACGGGCGATCCGTGAAACCAGAAATGACCAGTAGGCGGAAAACGCGGCGGGATCGTTTTCACGTTGCCAGCGGGTCGTGTCACGCACGAGGGTCAGTGCAATTTGGCCGCGTCCGTGGTGGGTCGCCCCGGCAATCGCGTGGTCGCGGCGGTCATCGAGCAAGCGGGTTTGCCCCGCCGTGGCCTGGAGGACGAACGGCGCGACGGAAACCGGAATGTCCGAGGCGGAATCTTGTCCAAGCCAGTGTGGGCGTACCGGGCGCTCCTCGTTGGGAGGAACGTCGTCCGCCGGAGCGAGTTTCCACGGTAGCAGCGGAAGCAAATCGGGAGGGATTTGCGGCGCATCCGGCGGGAGAACGGAATCATCCGCCAAGACCAGCAGGCCGAGGCCCGTCTGTGTCACGGCGGCATCCACCGCGGCGCGTTCTTCGGGATGGAGGGTGGCCAAGGCGCGACCATCGGCCAGCAGAAGATCGTAGCTGGAAAGCAGGTTGGCATCGACGTTGGTCCACGCTGGCGTGTCTTGACGGGTGGAAGCAAAGCGGAAATTTTCCTTGCCGATCTGCGTACGGACGGTCAGCATCCCGCCCGCGTCCCCAAGCCAGCGTCGGAGGGCAGCCGTGTCGAAGTGCGGTTCGCCTTCCAACACCAGGATGCGCGGCAGCGCGGGAGGCACGACCGAAACGCCGATCGGTTCGGTGATTTGGCCCAGCCGCAACTTCCAGATAAATCGCCCAGTGGCAGGCAAGGGCGGAGCGCGCAAGGTGAAGGCGGCTTCGCCCCGGGCATCGGCGGGGGCGGTGACCCCGTCGGTTTTGCTGCCGTCAGGTGCTTCGAGCATCAGGTGGACGCTGGTTCCGGCTGGCAGGCCTTCGACGCTTCCTGGCACCACGAGGGGATCGCCCAGCGGCAGTTCGCGCGGCCAGTGGATGAAACGGATATCCGGGCTGGATGCTATCGGCGGATTCAACGGATGGAAAACGAGGTGCAGACCACCCAACGCGGGCAGTTCTGCCGGGTCGAGACCATCCCCGAAAACGTGCAACGTATGGATCGCAGGGAATCTTCGCCGCAGCGTGGCGGCGTCCGGCAGGAGGGTAGTGGCCGGTGGGGCAGTGCCGAGGGCGTCCGGCAGGGCGAAGCGGAGCGCAAAGGTACTCGGTGCCTGGGTTTGGGTGACCCCCGCGGTCCAGAGCGCGGCTTCGGACGAGGACACCGAAAATTTTGAATCTGCGGGGCGCAACGCCAGGAAACCGAGCGCGACAGTGGAAAGCAGCGTGGCAAGGACACGGAAAATTAACCGGTGCCGGTTCGGACGCCGCCATTCCAGCAGCGTCAGCGCGGCAGCGACCAGGAAGGTGGTGACTGGCAGAAGCACCGTCATGGGAGGGCCTCCGCGCCCTGCAACGTGCCCAAATAGCGAGCCGCCAACCCGGGCGCAGGTTCCTCCATGCAACGGGGCAGCGCGTTCACCGGCGGCAGGAGCCGCAGCAAGGCGCTTTGCAGCGCTGTCTGCTCTTGTTCAGGGTTGGCACTGCCCGCGCGCAAGCGGCGGAGCGCCTGCAACCCGGGTAAAAAATCGTCCGGTTGACGAATGGCGGCGGCGGTAAGCGCCGGTTCGACACCGGTGAGGGCATCCGTGGAAATGGTGGCGGATTGCGACAGGGCAGCCACCGCGTGGCGGACCGCTGATATCGCCGGGTCAGGAGGCGAAAGCAGATTTTTTGATGAGGCGCGCGGTGGTACGCCAGCGGCATCCCCTTTGAGTCGCCGTTCCGTCACCTTGAGTGGCGGCGCCTCAAAACCAACGTGTTGGACATATGCGCGCACGCTCTGTTGAAGGTCCTTGAGGATGTCCAAAGCGCGATGCTCGGGTGCGAGAGCTTCCTGGGGGCGGATCGTGCGCAGGAAACCCTCCGCCTTCCACATGGCGTCGAGCGCGTCACGCATCGTTCCTTTGGTTTCAGTGTCAAAAAAGGTGTTCTTGTCCTGCTGGTCGTGGGAATCAACAAAGGGTTGCCTGACCTGATCGGCCTGAAGCGGCATTCCATTGACGGGACCGCGCGGCGTGGTGTCATCGCCACCGCCGTCGCGGTCCTGCGCAATGTGTTCCTGCGCAAAACGCTGGGCAATGCTGGCGGCGGCATGGGGGCCGGATGCGTTCGACGGTGGGGCGGCTTGCAGCGGGTCGAGGTGGTTTTCCAGGTGGTCGGTCAACGGGCTGTCCTCCTGATCCTCGCCGAGAAAGCGGCCATAGCGCAACCGCAGGAGCGCCTGATCCGCGCCGAGATCGTTGGCGCGGGCGCGTACTTCCGCATCGGACAGGGTCGGATGGTCGGCGATCAGTCTTTCCGTGTCGATGATGAGCTGGCGTTCGCTCCGGAAATATTGCGGGATCAGATTGACCCCGGCAATCCCCCGGCCCGTGGTGGTCGCTTTCGCCTCCGGGCCACGGAGGAGCAGGAAGCGCGATTCCGAGCGGGCGCGATTGGCGGTGGGCTGCCGATTGTCGTGCGCCTCGACGAAGAAATATAGCTCGTCGCCGGGTTCCATTCCCAACGCGGAAAGGTCCAGCGATTTGGTGTAACGATGAACGTTCGGTGATTCAGCAGAACTGTCCGTATCAAAAGGGATGGTCTGTTCGCGGAACTTGACGGACTCACCCGATCCCTTGGCGACGGTGGCGACGAGGTGGGCATCGGCAACCGCGTAATCGTCACTAATTGCAGCTTCAATCACGAGGGTTGCCGGAGCAGGGGGGACGATCTCCGTGCGCGTCTGCATGGGTTGGTGGAGGCGCACAGTCGGTGGTTGATCCTTGACCACTTTGATCGAGAAAAGTTCGGGTGGGTTCCAGACCTTTCCGTCAGGCGTTGCCCCGAGGAGCGCAAACAAGTTGGCGTCATTTACGGTGGCGGTGCCTGCCAGATTTTGGCCGTCACCCGGGTAAAGCGGAATGTTCACCGACCCGGCAACGAGGTGAGCGGCGGGTGCGGGTTGATCGAGGAGGATGTTCCATACGACCGTTGAGCCTTCCTCGACTTCCGCGGTGAAGCCGTCAACCTGGCGTTGCTGGTGGCCAGTGTATGCCGGGGGTGTGATCGTGAAGGTGTTGTTCACGATCTTCGGCGGCGAAAGTGCGGGGTTTGCGGGTGGGGTGATTGCGTTCGGAGCGAGGTTGATTTGAGACGCCGCCGAAGACGACTTTGCGGGATGCCGCGTCTGGTAAGTCCCGATCAACGCGGTCAGAGAGATCCCCCCTGCCAGGCACAGCGCGGAAAAACGCAGGAAGTTGCGCGGCGGAACTCCGAGTCGTGCGGCAGAGGAATCGTGCGCGGCGAAGCGTTCGGAGATCGTCCGGCTAATGCGATCCGCTTGCAGCCGTTCCACGAGTGTGAGTTGTTCGCGGGAGCGCAAAAACAAGGCGGCGCTTTCTTCGAGTTCAGGGCAGGTGCGGTTCAGATGGCGGCTGATGTGCGCGGGGTCCAGTCCCCAAGGCTGGGTTATCCCGAGACGGATGCCCAAAGTTCCCAAGAGGACCGCGAGCGGAAGTTTCCAATGGAAGGGATGGCCAAGCCACAGTAACAACGCGACCACGAGGATTCCTGCGCCCAGCGCGAAGATGAATTCACGAAGGATAAGCTGCCGCTTCCATTCCAGGGTAATTCGTTCGAGGCGCTGGAAATTCATTGAGCCACTGCGGGTTTGGATTGGTTACGAGATGCAACCGGGGCGGGGTTGCTTGCGTGGCGGCGATGGCTGAGGACGCGTTCCAGGATGAAGAGCAACGCGGCCAACGTCCAGAATGGCCAATGTAGATCGCGGCTGTCCACGTCCACGGGGGAGAGGGTCGATAGGGAGGGGGGCGCTGCCGCCTCCGACGGTTGCGCCTGACTGGCGGCGGCGAGCCGGAAATCATGTTCGGACCCGGGGATGGCGTCGGGCAGCAACAGGGAACGGATCCAGCCGGGAAAAGCCGTGGTATGTGGCAGGTCGCTCCAGTCGGGGTGGAAACGGCTGGCAAACTGCCAACGAGGACCGTGTCCAGTGGACGTGCGGGTTAACAGCGGCACGCCATATCCATCGGTCCAGAAAACCGTTCCAGACGGCGCGGGGCCGCGTCGCCAGAGCTGAACGGACGGGGTGAGCACCGCCGCGCCGGGCGTGTCCGGCTGTGGAATCATCCAGCCGTGGGTGGAATCCGTGGCATGCGGGGTATCTCGGAAAAGCTGCGATCGGCCAGTTTCGATGGAGTCGGGTGGTGGGTCGGCGGAAAGCCAAAAGGTCCAATCGATGGCAGGTGGATGGACAAGGTTGGGTTTGATGCTGGCAAGATGTAGATCGAGCGGAATCCGGCTCGTTTCCACGGCGGAGCGGATCGCGGCAGCGAGACAACGGGCGTCTTCCGTGCGGTCGGGGTCGTGGAGGACGAGCACCTTGAGCGGGGACGAGCGATGCACGGTTACCCAAGGGGTGGCCTCGTCGCCGGGAGCCAGGAGACGGATGGTGTCGGCGCGGGCTGCTTGTTTCCAGCCGGCCGGTGGCGAATCGGCGAAGCGGAGGACGGAGGCATCGCTGCTGCCAATCATAGCGAGTGGTGTTCCCGTTGGGGCTGGGGCTGGCTGGACTGACTCGATCCAGACGTGAGGCGTATTACCCGCGAGATCGGGCGTCTCAATCCACTCCACCTTGGAACGCAACGCGGGTCGAACCCCGCGCAACGCGGCGAGCCGGGCAGGAGTAAAGATCGCCAGTGCGGAACCGGCAGGGAGCATGGCGTCCGCCTCGCGCAAGAGTGACCAGAGATCAGGCGCGGGCGCGTTGGAATCGGTGGGCGGTTCGGAGGTCAAAGGTAAGCCGGGAACGAGGACGCGGGTGGTGTAGCCAGCGGCTTGCAAAGCCCGGAGACGGACCAGCGAGGGTCCGGTCGGAGCGGCGGTGGGGTCGAGGAGCAGCCAACGTTGGGGCCCCCGCGCCGGCGGTTGCTGCCAGCGCGGTCGTGCCAGGAGGCAGACCAGGAGCACGAGCAAGACGAGGCGCGCCAACAGGAGCAACCGTTCGCGCCAACGCAGGTCGTGCAGACGGCGTCCCGTGTGCGCTTGCAAAAAGCGGAGACTACCGAGTTGGACGGTACGGGGGGGATGCCGCCAGAGATGAAGCGCCGCGGGTAACGCCAGCACGGACAACGCCCCTAACGCAGCGGGAGAAAGCAGAGTCAGCATCGGGACAGGCGAAACTTAGCTCCGGTGAAGCAGATAAGAGCGCAGCGCGGGGTCGAGCGGTTCGTCCAGTCGGAAACGTTGGTACTCGAAACGGCCGTCGCCCCCCCAGGCGTTCCGCCAGCTCTGTAGGTGTGCCTCCTGCCCCGCGAGGATTGCCGGGCGTGCCGCGTCCGCGTCTGTTTCCAATACCTCTCCGGTTTCCAGGTCCTCAAAGCGAATGGGACCGTGAAAGGGGAAATCGATCTCGTCGCGTCCGACCAGGTGGAAGAGAATCAATTCATAACGGCGTGCGCGTAGTGGCGCGAGAGCCGCCCGCATCTCCTCGCCATGTTCGTGCCCGTCGGTGAGGACGACGACAATCTCGCGCGTCTGCGCATCGGCGGAGGATCGGGAGTCGGCGAGCAGTGCAGCGTGCAACGGACGCGGATCGGCGGGCCAGCGCCCGGCGGGTTCGAGCCGTTCCAGGGTGCGGATGATCCGCTCGAATGGCTGGCGTTGCTGACCAGGCGGCACGGAGACCACGCGGTCGCCGACCACGGCGTGCAAGCCGACGTGATCCCCTTGCGCCTGCCCGAGGTACGCCAATGCGGCGGCCAGCAGGCGAGCCGAATCAAATTTACGATGACCCGTATTTGGACCGATGGTGTCAGTTTGGCTCATGGAGGCCGTCGCGTCGAGGACCACGCGGAGGGTCAGTGCGGTTTCCACGTCGCTCTCGCGCACGAAGTATCGGTCGGAGCGCGCGTAAAGTTTCCAGTCGACGTGGCGTGGATCGTCGCCGGGTTGGTAAGCGCGGTACTGGCTGAACTCCCGCGCCAGGCCGGTCCGGCGGCTCGCATGAAGTCCGGGCAAAAGTCCGGTGGCGAGTTGCCGCGCAGCCAGCGACAATCCGCGCGTGGAGGCGAGGAGGTGAGGGTCGAGAACGGAGGACATGCGCGGGAGCGGCAGATCAGGCCAGGTCGATCAAGGCAGTCCAATGATGAGCGATGGCAAGTCCACGGATGAAGTCCGGCGTGGCGATCCACGAACGGTCTTCCGGGTCGATAATGATATGGAATCCGTCCATACGGCGCGAAATTGCCAGACGTTCAACGCAGCGGGCTCTTTGGCTCGGGCACGAGCCGGAATAGTTCGTCCGCCACGTCGTCGGTGCGAACGTTCTCGGTCTCAGCGTCGAAATTGAGCAAGATGCGATGACGCAACACCGGTGCAGCAAGGGCGCGCAAATCATCCATCGTCACGGCGAAGCGGCCCGTTAGCAGCGCGCGGGACTTCGCCGCCAGTACCAGCGACTGACCCGCGCGAGGACCAGCCCCCCAACGCACCCAGCGCTCGATGTATGGCCGCGACTTGTCCCGCGTGGCGCGGACCAGGCGCGCCACATAGCGCAACAAATCTTCGTTGATACTGACCTCTCGGGCGAGCGCCTGAAGTTGCCGCACCTCCTCGGCGGTCATCACCGGGGTAATCGTGGCGGAATGCTTGCCGGTGGTTTGGGCAAGCATCGTGTACTCGTCGGCTTCGGTCGGATAACGAATTTGCAGGTAGAGTAGAAACCGATCCAACTGCGCTTCCGGCAGCGGGTAGGTGCCCGCCTGCTCGATGGGATTCTGCGTGGCGAGGACAAAGAACGGACGCTCCAGATCGTAGGTCTTGCCGCCGTAGGTCACGCTGCCCTCCTGCATCGCTTCGAGCAGCGCGCTCTGGGTCTTGGGCGGCGTCCGGTTGATCTCGTCGGCCAGGATAATTTGTCCAAAGAGTGGCCCCTTGTTGAACTGAAAGAAACGCCGCCCGGTGGCGTGGTCTTCCTCCAGAACCTCTGTGCCGATGATGTCGCTAGGCATCAAATCAGGCGTGAACTGGATGCGGTGAAACGTGAGGTCTACCGACTGCGCGAGCGTGCGGATGAGCAGCGTCTTACCCAATCCTGGCAAACCTTCCAGGAGGCAATGCCCCCCCGCGATGAACGCCGTCAGCAGTTCCTCCACCACCTCTTGCTGGCCGACGATGACCTTGGCGATTTCCTGCCGCAGCAACGGAAGCTTTGCCAGCAAAGCGCGGACTTTGTCCTCGGTCAGGGCGGGGGTCTCTTCGGCAGGCATGAAGCGAAAAAATTGTCGTTGGTGACCCGCGGAAAAATCAGGCAGTCATCGCGTACACGACGATGTTGACGCCGAACTTGGTGTTGTCCTCCGCGAGAAATCGTTTATTGCGGAAATCATAATCCCACTCGCAGCCGTAGTCCTTGTTGCTGTAGAGCACCGCGAGGCGACCGTCAATTTCGATGCCGCGCAGGTAATCGTGCACGAGGTCGTCGCCCCAGCCGTTGAGTTCAAAGCTGGTGGTCGGCGGCCCCTCGTCGAACGGAAAAAACGCGTGGTAGATCGGATGGTCATTCGGGATTTTCCGGAGCGCGTCCGGGCCGAAGATCGCCGCCATCTGTGCCTCGAAACTCTTCGCAAACAGCCCATCGATGTCGTGATTGCAATCGTCGGCGAAGACAAACCCGCCGTGGCGCACGTAAGTCTCGAAATTCTCCCGTTCCCGGTCGGTAAACTGGACCAGCCGATGCCCACTCAGGTACACGAACGGCGCGTCGAGCAATTCCTTGCTGCCGAGCGCGACGACGGCCTCATGGGAGTCCACGCGGATCGTCGTGTAGGCGACCAGGGAATCCAGCAGGTTGGACGGCATTCGTTGGTCCACCACGTCCCAGTCGCCGGATTCGTACTGCAGACGGTTGAAAACGAAATCAGGCACCCTGCGCGCAGCCTACCCGCGCCACCCGCGCGCCGCAACCGTCGGATTGCCGGAAATTGTCCACGGGTTACTCCCTTAGCCAACGGATCATGTGTGGAAAAGGCGGCACCCCCTGCTCGTGCGCATTCTTCTCATCGAAAGTAAGCCCCATCCATTGCAGCAGCGGCAACCCGGGATGAAACCCTCGGGTAAAATTGTCGATGAAATTTTGTGACGCCCCCTTGTATCCGTGCGGATGGAATACCACCGCGGGATCGAGGCCGAGGTGCGTCAGTGCCGCATAGGACCAGATGATCGCGGCAATCTCGTCGCCGAGTTTCTTGCCCGCGTCAAACCCCGCCCGCGCGCGTGTCGCCTCGGTCTTCACCGCCAGATGCCCCGCTTCGTGGAGCAAATCACCGGGATACAAAAGCTTCTCTTCGTCCACCAGCAGGCCACCCTCCCTGATCTGGATACCCGGCAGAAAACAGGGCGTCGTCAGTTCGCAGGTCTGTACCTTCAGGCCGATCTCATGGAGAAAGGCGACGATCTTGGCCACGAGCGGATTCGACGACGCAGCGACATTTACAGGCAATGCATCCATTGAATTCATCCTTTGGTCGCTCACGTTCATCGTTGATGCCCTCACCTCAAAACGATTCCGGCATCGGCCCCGGTTGCGCCTTCGACAAGCCAGCCCTGGCTTTCAACACTTCACCCAGCGAACGGCTCCGCCGCTGGGCCCCCTCGACGCTTAGGTGAGCGGCGGTATCGGCAAAGAGCGACACGTCGCTTTGCAGCCCGTAGCCAGGTTCGCGCAAGACGGGGATCATTTTCTCCACGCTTTGCAAGTAAGTCTCGGCGCCCACTCGCAACGTCTCCACCTTCTCGGTCTGACACTCCAGCCACGGCAGCGCGTAATAGACGGTGACGCCGCGCCGCCGCATTCGGGCGACGAACTCCGTGAACACCGGCTTCCACTCGGGATTGACGGTCGCAAAAGCTTCGTACGACGGGAAGGGCAGCACCACTTTGCTCGTGAAATACCCCTCGTCGTCGATGGCACAATTCTCGTACCGGAAACCCGGCATTCGCAGCATCACCCGGCCGGCATCGTTGACCATGCGATGTTCGGTGGGCGAAAAAATACTCATCCGCGTCAGGATGGCCTGCACCGGACCGTTGGGAAGCAGCGCGGGCGTCCCGCCCAGGGCGATTTCGGGATCACCGTACAACATGGCGAGCAATCTTCCTTCGCGCACGGGTTCCGCCGGAGTGGCCAGCAAGTCCACGATGAACTCCACCACGAGCGTGTCTCCCGCCCGCGCCGCCCGGTCGCCCACGCCCAAGAGCGCGAGCACTCCGCAACTTGCATCGTATCCGAGGTTAACGGTCGGCAGCCCCGTCACCTCCCGCAGCACGGTCGGGTCCATGCCGAACGCCACCGACGAATCCCCGCAGATCAACAGTCGCGGCTGCCCAGCCGTACGCTGGAGCGCGGCGTTTTTGATAGAAATCTGCCGCAGGCGCACCTTGTCCTGCGGATTGATCCGCAGCAAGTAAACCGCGCCGACCGCCATGCCGAGCAGGGCGCAAAGCAGCGGCGCGATGCATCGCCAAAGCGCCCCGGCCGCTTCAGAACGCGAAGTAGATAAAAGGGGAGTTTTCACCAGCGGTAAACAGGACGAGCAAAAAAGCCAGCACGCACGAAACCCGCCAGTCCAGCATGGACTGACAGGGATTGGGCAACTCGCGGTGGCGGAACTCCACCGCGATGAACACGAGCGCGAACGCGAGGCTGAATAGGAGTGGGACACGGTCGCTCGCGGTATAGACGGTCAGCATCGCTTTCAGCTGGCCGGGGCTGTATGCGCGCCAATGCAACAGCGCGCTCACCTTCGCGCGCAGCGCGGCCAGGTTGTTCTCGTAAAAAAACAGCCACGAAAACAGCACGCACAGCAGCGTGAGCGGGCGGGAGACCACCGACAAAAAACCTCGGGAAAAACGCCCGACGTAGCCGTTCAGGATCATCAGCACCCCGTGCCACGCGCCCCACAACAAGAAATTCAACCCGGCTCCATGCCAGAATCCGGACACCAGAAACACCACGAAGAGATTCAGCGAATGCGAACCGCGGCGCGACCCACCCATGGGGATGTAAAGGTAATCACGAAACCAGGTGCTCAGGGAAATATGCCAACGCTGCCAGAACTCCCGGATGCTCGCGGAAGCGTACGGCGCGCGGAAGTTGATAATCAATTCAACGCCAAAAAGTCGCGCCAGCCCAAGCGCAATCGTGCTGTACCCCGCAAAATCGAAGTAAATACGCAGACCGAAGAGCAAATTGGTCAGCCAGATGGCGTAGGCGTTGGCGTCAAACGCGCGCCGCTCGAACGTTGCGAGGTTGTCGGCCAGCACCAATTTGTAAAACAACCCCAGGATCAACAGAGGGATGGCCCGTTCCAGGTTGGCGAGACGCGGCTGGAGGGAAAACTGCTCGATCTGCGGCAGCAGATGAGTGCGCCGCTCGATGGGACCGGCCACCAACTGCGGGAAGAACGTGTTGTAATTTAGAAAATTGAAACCCTGCGGCAACGGTCGGTTGTTACGTACGGTGTCGATGGCCAGCGCCAGTTTCTGGAACGTGTAGAAGCTGATTCCAGCGGGGATGGTCAACGGCGCGTACTTCCAGGTGTATCCGAAGAGATCGTGGATGAAAAAGCGCGAATATTTGAAGTAACCCAATACCGCGAGGTGCAACAGGACCAGGATGCCGAGGCAGAGAACGCGCCGCGCTTTCTCTCCCGCCAGCGCGACGCGAATCAGCCAGTAGGTGAGCAGGAGTTCGCTCAGCAAAATGGCGCACGAACGCGCGTCCGCACTGAAAAACAGCGTCAGATTGATACAGGCCAGGGCAGCATGATCGAACCCGCGCAACCGGTCCGGTGCCCCCTTCGACATCAGCCAGCGCAGGCCGAGAGCGATTCCAAGCACGAGCAGTAGCAGCAGCCAGAAACGGAGGTCACTAAAATTCATGGGAGCGACGCGGCTGGCCCGCCATCCAAATCTCCGGCAAACGCACGGACGGTCGATCATCGGCAGTGGTCACCGCGTCCGGTCGCTGGCGGGAGCACGCGGAGGCTGGCAAAACCTCCGTTTCAGTTCAAGAAGATTTTGGGGCGCTCGTTGAAACATGGCGCTTCCCCTACCCAAACGCTCGGAGGGCAGTCTGAGCGTCCACGGCAAACGCAGCCAAAAGTTCCGTCATCCTGAGCGGAACGAGAAAGGAGCGCCGTCGAAGGATCTCTCTAAAATATTAGCCTCCCACCCTCAGACCGCGTCCGACAGACTGGAGAACGTAAAATCCCGCACCACCATCGGCGGCACCAGGCAGCCATTTGCGCGCACCGGCTTGCCCAGCGCCTCGATATTATTGAGCATGATCACCGGGCTCTCGTTGAAGCGGAAATTCTTGATCGCGTACTTGATCTGGCCATCTTCGACGTAGAATGTGCCGTCGCGCGTCAGACCGGTGTACAGCAGCGTTTGCGGGTCCACTTCGCGGATGTACCACATGCGGGTCACCAGCACGCCGCGCTTCACGCCCTTGATCAGGTCTTCCAGGCTGTCCGTGCCGCCGTCCATGATGACCCCCGGCGCGCCTTCGAATCCGCCGACGGTGCGGCCGCCGCGAAACCCGTTGCCCACCCCCGCCGGGGCCTGGTCTTCGGCCACGCCCTTCTTCTGCGCCCAGTAGCGCGAGTAAGCCAGGTTGGTGACCGTGCCATCCTTGATCCAATCCACCCGCCCGCGCGGGCGGGTGTCCGGGCCCCAAGCGGTGCCCGGGGCATCGGTATTCATCGGGTCGGAATAGAGATGCACCCTTTCATCGACCAACTTCTCGCCCAGGCGCGTGCCGCCTCCGGCTTTGGTCAAAAACGAGCGGCCCTCGTCGGCCATGCGCGCATCCATCTGGCTGACCATGTGACTGATCAGATCGACGCTGGCGGCAGGCTCTAGGATCACGGTGTATTTGCCCGGTTCGATGGCGCGCGTTTCCGCCGAACGGATCGCCTTGTCGATGGCCAGCTGTGTGACGCTGCCGGTATTCATTTTCGCCGCGTCGTTGAAATCCGCCACGCCGTAGCCGCTGCCCTTGCCGTCCGGGGTACGGACCGTCACGGAGAAATCCAGGCCGGTGCTGCGGTAGTAGCCGGTCAGGCCGTGCGTATTGGCGACGGCCGTGAAACTCGCATCATCCTCCAGAAAACCGGCGCCGGTCAGTTTGTGCTCCTTGCACAGGTCGATGCTGGTGCCCGAAGCCTTGGCGCGCCAGTCCGGGGTAATCCCGGCGGTGGATTCGAAATAGGCGGACGGCTGCGGATACTTCTGCGGCCCGAGAAAGGTTACGTATTCGGGATTCTCCGGCGCGAGTTGGGCTAGTTCCTCGGCGCGTCGAACGACCTTTTCCAACGAGGCATCGTCGAATTCGTTGATAGTTGCCGTCCCGGTTTTCTTACCGTAGCTCGACTTGACAGCGAGGGATAGTTCATCCGCCCCGCCGCTGGTGGAGACGGCGGCCCGCGCAAAGCGCAGGTTGCCGGAGTGGCTGCCGTTGAGCGTCGCCTCGGCTTCGTCCGCCTTGGAAAAGCCGAGCACTTTTTTGAGGATGGCTTGGGCGTCTGATTCGCTGAGTTGTGCCATGATAGGAAAGGATGCGAGCGGTGAGATGCGAGATGTGGGAAGAAGGCGAAGGACCGAACGTCAGATTTTACGTGCCGTATTGATGACGTTTATCTTGTTGAAACGCGCGGTGGACGAACCGTGCGACACCGCGCTGGTCTGCTCCGGCTGGCCCTTGCCATCGAAGAACGAACCGCCCAGCGCATAGTCGTTCTCGCCGCAGACCGCCACGCACGAGTTCCAGAAATCCTGCGTGTTGGCCTGGTAAGCCACGTCGCGCAACATGCCGACGATCTCACCGTTCTTGATCTCGTAGAAGAGCTGTCCGCCAAATTGGAAGTTGTACCGCTGCTGGTCGATGGAGAACGAGCCGTCACCCACGATATAAATTCCACGCTCGACGCCCTTGATCATCTCGGCGGTGGTCAGCTTCGGGTCGTTCCCCGGTTGCAGCGACACGTTGGGCATCCGCTGGAACTGTACGTCCGACCAGCCCTGCGAATAGCAGCAGCCATCGCTCTCCTGCTGCCCGACGATGTGCGCCTGGTCGCGGATTTTCTGGTAATTGACGAGGATGCCATCCTTGACGAGGTCCCACTTCTTGCAGGGGACCCCTTCGTCATCGTAACCCACCGCGCCGAGGCTGCCGGGTTGCAGCTTGTCCGCGACGAGATGCACCTGCGGGCTGCCGTATTTGAATGTGCCGGTCTTCCACTTGTCGAGCGTGGCAAAGCTGGTGCCCGCGAAATTCGCCTCGTAGCCGAGCACGCGGTCCAATTCCAGCGGATGTCCGACGGACTCGTGGATGGTCAGCCAGAGGTGGGAAGGGTCGAGCACGAGATCATACTGACCCGCCTCCACCGACTTGGCGGCGATTTTCTCGCGCGCCTGCTTGGCGGCATTCGTGGCGTCCTCGACCATGTCGTAGCTGGTCGTGTAGCGGGTGCAGACGCCGGCGAGCTTGCCCTCGGGTTTGCCGTCGAGATACTCGTAGCCGCGTCCGCATGGGATGCCCAGGCCCCGGCGGGTCTGGAACTTGCCGGTCTTCGGATCGATGACGGTGGCACCCATGGCAGGCCAGATGCGATGCACATCCTGGTCGATGTAACTGCCGTCCGTGCTGGCGAAATACTTCTGCTCGTTGACCTGAAACAGGTTGCTGTTGACGAAATTCGCCCCCGCCTTGAGCGCGGCAGCATTGACCTCCAACAGCAGTTTGACCTTCTCCCCCACGGGCACCTCGAAGGCGTTTTTCTGGATGGGCGTGCGCCAGGAAACTTCGCCTACCCCCTTCTGCGGGGCGAGTTCGACGGGCATTTCCTGCAACTTCCCGTTGGCCTTGGCGATGGCGACGGCCTGCTCCGCCGCGCTGGCGATGGATTCGGGCGTCAACTGATCGGTGGCAAAGAAACCCCAACCGCCGTCTGCGATCACGCGCACGCCCGCGCCGTAGCTCTCGGTATTGACGATGTTTTCCACGCGGTTTTCGCGCGTGATGATGAATTGGTTGAGGTAGCGGCCAATGCGCACGTCGGCGTAGGTCGCCCCCTTCTTGGTGGCGGCATTGAGCGCGATGTCCGCCAGTTTCTTTTTGTCCGCGGCGGGCAGCGGGGCCGTTTCGCCGAAAGCGCTGACGGAGCGGCCCCAGATCGGGAGCAGCAGCGAGCCGGTGGCGAGACCGGTGGATTGAAGGAACGTGCGTCGGTTCATGTAAAAATTCCTGCAAGGCGACCGCCGGAAGGCGGGTCTGGTGGCTGTAGCGGGAATCTGACGCGCCTTGCTCGGCCTGTCCAACGGAAAGGAAACGCTGTCGCACGCAAAAAAGTCTTCCCTACATTTGCTTACATTTGGTAGATATTGGGAAGTCGACCCGGAGTTTAACCCCCCGGGATGTTTTCCACCCCCATGGATTCATTGAACATGCAGTTGCCGCGCGGTTGGTATCAGGTCGCGGGCCTCAACCCTCCCACTTTTCGGCGGCATTGCCTGTCGAGCAAATCCGGCACGCTGGAGGTGACGTTTCTGGAGCCGGATTCCAGTTCGATGAACGGTGACGAAGCGCTCGGCCTGCTCGTCCAATCGTTGGAGCGCCAGGACATCCGCGTGGGCGCGCCGCTCAAGACGGGCCACGAGGAATGTGCCGCCGGCATCATGGCCTACAGTGTTTACAAGCACATCGGCGGCCAGCGCGAGTATTGGATCATCCCCCACGAGGAAGCCACGGTGTTTGCCTGCTGGCAAATGGGTGCGATGGCCACCGCCGGCATGGAGCGCCACGACGTGCACCAAATGCTCAAAAAACTGCACTTTGAGCACACGGACGAGGTCAGCGCCGAGGAACAACCCTCCGAGGAGCAACCCTCCGAGGAGCAATCCGCCGAGGAGGAACCTGCCGAGGAACAGCCCGCCGAGGAACAGTACGCGGACACGTTGGCCACCGATCCGGACTAGCCGTTGGAACCGCGAAGACTTCGGGGTGAGTGCCCAGTTTCCGGTCGGGTGGAGCACGGCCTCTGGGTGCCGTTCGTTCCGAAGTGAATGGAGCATTCCGCCGCTCCGGGGTGCCGTCGTGGTGCAACGCCCCAACGATCTGCCGACCATCGCCTATCACCGTCTTCGCTCGGGTCAGCCTCGCGGAGTGGCCATCTTATTTCTGACATCCTGAGCGAGTGAACCGGGTCTGCGAATCGAAGGGAGCCGCAGGCAAATAGGCGAAGCCAAACGGGCCGAAAGCCCAGTCTGCGAGACAGCCGCAGGCAAACCTTCCTCCGTCGAGATCACTAAAAGCTAGGTGGTTCGTGACCCAAATCTTCCGCTCCGCCAAACCACTTCCTTGGGGGATCGCTCCAAAAGCAGGCATCGTTCCTGCTAAACTTCCGGAGATACGGCGGCCTGGGATCGGTTGCCCTCCTCATGAATTCCGCTCCTCCTCGCGTTCTCATTCCACCGTCGACCGCGGCTATGCCCACTCCGGTATCGCCTGCCGAAACCGGCTGGACGCTGGTCGGTCAGTACGCCTTCTGGAAACGTGGTTTATCCATTGTCGGCCTGACACGATCCTCCCAGAGAGCAGAAGCATCCGTGGACACGAAACTTCCCGGTCCCCGCGAGCGGATGGCCTTCTGGACGGTCTGGCTGCTGAGCGGTTTGTTCCAATACCATGCCGCCTTGAACAATGGAGCGATGGGGCAGGATTTCCTTCATAACTATGGAGCGTGCATCCAAACCGCCAGACACTTCTCGGATGCCTGGGTTTTAGCCCGGACCAACCCGCCGGGATTTCATTTCATGGCTGCCGCGGTGATCTGGCTGGTGGGCGTGATCCGCGGGATAAGCGTCATCGGCTTGATCAACACGGGGTTCAATCTCGTTGCGCTGGTCATGTTCTACCGTCTGTCGATCCGACTCGTCCAACAGCCGGTTTTCCGCCTTGGATTGCTGACGCTGGTGGCTTTCCTGCCGGTGCGGCTGATCCAAGGGGTGGTGATCGCCAGCGATGCGCTGGCGCCACTGCCCTATTTTGTTCTGGCGTTGCTGTTGGTCCATTTGGTGGAAGCCTCGGACCCACGCCAACGGCACCACCTCGCCGGGGGGATCTGTCTGGTGTTGACCATCGGGTTGTTCATCAAATACCTGTTCATGTCTTCGCTGGTGGCGGTGTTGATCGTGCTGGCGCAGGCCGTGCGCCGCCAGAAGGTCGCCGTGCGGGAAGCCCTGCGCCTCGGATTGCTCTGCATTGCCCTGCCTATCGTCACGCTACTTGTCCAGGTGCAGACGCAAACGAGTTTTCAAAGCAATTTCGGGATGCACGGCACCCCCGCCGATAATATGCGCTACGCTAGCGTGTTCGGCGTGCACGCGGCGGACCCCCACGTGCTCGATGCCCCGCGCTACGACGAACCCAATCTCCAGCCGGACAAAATTCCCATTTTCCAGTCACCCGACAACGATCATGACACCCGGTACGAACTCATGATCCCCAATCGCTACAGTTACCTGGCCTTGCTGCATTGGGGAACATTCACCGATCCGCTGAATATCTTCCAGCATCGGACGACCAGCTACACCACGTTCGGCGAACGCAGTGCGCGCCATCAGTTTCTTATGACACTGGCGGTGCGGACGGCTCTACCGATCACGGTCGCCTGCGTGATCAGCGTGGCGCTGCTGATATACCGTGTCGGCAAGGGTGCGCTCTTTTCGCCGAACCGCACGTCGGCGAGCGTGGAAGCGGTGCTGTTGCTCGGGCTGGGCTGGTTCAGCAATATCGCACTGCTGATGCCCCGGGTGCATGGCGCTTACCTGGGTGGGTACTGGACACCCCGGCTGGTGCTGCCGGCGCTGCTCACGTTTCTCTTGCTGACCTTTCACGCGCTCGACGAACGTTTTCAAGGACGCGCGGCGCGGATTGGTGGAGGTATCGTTCTCGGTTTCATCCTCTGCCAGAGCATATTACAGGCGACGTTCCTCTGGATTTGAACCCTTTTTCGGGAATTGCCAACCCCCGCCGACAAAAGCCTTCCGACACACTGATTCCTGTCAATGGTAGTTATGCGGCCGGAGCGATCCAGTCCCGGAAGGAGCGCAAAACCTCGGCAGTTAGCCTTCCACCCATTCGGCGTGGAAATGGGCGCACTCCTCCTTGATTCGCGCCACGATCTCGTCACGTCGGTCGGCGGCCCATTCGGGGAAAACCTCCCGCCAGCGGTCGGGCCCGGGTAGGTAAAAAGTGAACGGCTTGCCGGGACGGGTCGGCGGGTCGATGTAGATTTTGAAGGAATCACCGCGTTCGGTGTACGTGAGCGCGCGCCAGCCGACGACGATCCGGTAGCCCTCCGGGTCGTCGTCGTAGTACATCTCCATGTTGACAAAGTGGGAAGTGGAAATTGCGAAGTCGGAACGCGGAAGTCAGCAG
>CAHJWO010000031.1 GCA_903642295.1 PVC group bacterium
AGCGGAGAGGGAAAAGAACCGCCTCTCGTGCGCTGGTAGGTTTCGTGCCGTCTGAGATGTTGATCGCGTTTCACAAGCCTTACGGGGTGCTGACTCAGTTCACGCCGGAGCCCGGGTCGTCGTACCGGACACTGGCCGAATTCGGTTTTCCGAAAGGAGTTTATCCAATCGGGAGGTTGGACGCCGATTCCGAGGGATTGCTGTTGTTGAGCGACGAGGCGGCGCTCAACGCCCGGTTGTTGCGGCCGGACGAGGGGCATCGGCGACGGTACTGGGTGCAGGTGGAGGGAATCCCGTCGGCGGAAAGTCTGGGAAAATTGGAGCGGGGCGTGGCCATCCGAGGGAGGAACACGCTGCCGTGCCGGGCAGCATTGTTGGAACCGCCACTGGAATTGCCGCCCAGAGAACCACCCATCCGGGTCAGGAAAAACGTGCCGGATCGCTGGCTAACACTGGAATTCATCGAAGGGAAGAACCGGCAGGTCCGGCGCATGACAGCGGCGGTGGGGCACCCGACGTTGCGGCTGATCCGGGTGAGGATCGGCGGCTACGAGCTGGGTGCGTTGGCACCGGGGAAGTGGATCGTGCTGACCGAAGCGGCGAGGCGGCGGGTGCTGACGGCGGAATGAGCCGGAGGGAAGTTTCGGATCGACGACTGGAACGGTGGCAATCCGACCGGGCCGTCGGGCGGCGGAACGTCGCGGGCGGGAGGAGGCATCGCGCCGTGGACGGCTCAGAGCGAATCCCAGACGGAGCGCAGATCGGGGTCGGTCCTGGCGAATTCGCGGAACTTTTTGTCGAGCTTGAATGAGACCCGAAGGTGCGCCTGAGCATCTTCGATGTTGCCGAGGGCCGCGTCGTAGCAGCCCAGGTTGTAGTGATAGGTCGCTTCGCCCAACAACGCCGACGGGCCGCTGAGCAAAAGCAGCTTTGCGTCCGCGGTGCGACCGAGCTCGTGCAGACAAAACGCCGCGTGGATGAAACCCACCGTTTCCTCCGGACTAGCGCGACAGATGCCCTGGCTGATTTTCAGCGCCTCGCCCCACCGCTTGGCGCGCATGTGGATAAACAAGCGCATCTGGAGCACGTCGAGGCGCTCCTATACGTCGCGGGGCAGCGTGTCGAGTTGTACCAGGGCGTCTTCCGCCATCCCCAGTTCGAAGTAGCCCTGGGCGGCGAGGAGGGTTTTATTGATGTTCGCGCCGGGTTCCATCAGGGAAAGCAGGGTATCGTAGTCGCAGAAAAAAGGAAGGACGAAGGCGGGCGGGAGAGCACCGCAGGGTAGGCGCATCCTGGTGTCCCGCTGCCAGACGGGCCCGTTTCCATTCCGACCATTTGACACGCCATCCGCGAACCCTTTGTTATCTTTTATGATCAATTCCCTGGATGCCGGCAGTGACGTGGACAAGAAAGCGCTCCAGATCAACCTGGACGCCACCAAGTACGGAACTTTCGCCGAGATCGGCGCGGGTCAGGAGGTTGCCCGGCGGTTTTTCCACGTCGGCGGCGCGTCGGGCACCATCGCCAAGACGATTTCGGCCTACGACATGACGTTCTCCGACGCCATCTATGGACCGACCCCGCGCTACGTGTCGCGGCAGCGGCTCTACCAGATGCTCGAATACGAGTACAAGTTGTTGCAGGAACGGCTGGCCGACAAGCGGGCGGGCCGGACCAGTTTCTTTGCTTTCGCCAACACCGTGGCCACCAAGAGCTACAACCATCCGAGCGAGAGCCACGGCTGGCTGGGCATCCGGTTCCAGGCCCACCCGCGCGCGGAACCGAACCAGATCATCATCCATGTGCGGATGCTGGATAAGGACAATATCACCCAGCAGGACGCCCTGGGGATCATCGGGGTAAACCTGATTCACGGGGCGTTTTATCTCTATCAAAACCCCGAAAAGCTGACCGGTTCGCTGCTGGACGCGCTGTCGGTCGAGCGCATCCAGGTGGACATGATCAAGTTCGCCGGGCCGGACTTCCATTACATCGACAACCGCTTGATGGCGTTGCAATTGGTCGAACAGGGGCTGTCCGATGCGGCGATGTTCACGGCGGACGGCGAGGTCGTACGCCCGGACGAACTGCTCTATAAGAAGGCGGTGATCGTGGAGCGCGGGTCGTTCCGCCCGTTGACGAACACGACGCAGGACATTCTCGATTGCGCCAAGGCGGCCTTCCTCAAAGAGCCAAAGGTGACGGGCGAGGACGCGGTCGTCCTCATGGAAATCACGATGCAAAACCTCGCGGCCTGGGGCGGCCCGAGCGGCAAGATCGACCACACCGATTTTCTGGATCGCGTCGATGTGCTCGGCAAGCTGGGACACACCGTCCTGATCTCCAAGTTCGGCGAGTATTTCCGGCTCGGCGCTTATCTATCGCGGTGCACGAACAAGATGGTAGGGATCGCGATGGGCATCCCGTCGTTGATCGACCTGTTCCAGGAAAAATATTACACGATGCTGGAGGGCGGCATCCTGGAATCGCTCGGACGGTTGTTCAAAAACGATCTGAAGCTGTACGTTTACCCTGTAGTCGATGAAAAGACCGGGGAATTATTGACGGTGCAAAATCTGAAGGTCGCGCCGAACTTGCAGAATCTCTACGATCACCTGGTGGAAAACCATTTCATCGAGGGGTTGGAAGGGTACAAGCCGGAATACCTGACCATCTTTTCGCGCGCCGTGCTCAAGTTGATCCAGAGCGGCGATCCCGCGTGGGAGACAATGGTCCCGGCGGCCGTGGCCGACATGATCAAAAAGGGTCGGTTGTATGGCTATCAGGGAGCAGCGGAAGGATAAAGGATGACGACCTCTCCCGATGAACGCACGCAGTTTCAGGTGGACCGGTTGGCGTACTTCAGCGATGCGGTGTTCGCCATCGCCATCACGCTGCTGGCGCTGAATATCCACGCGCCCGCCGCCCACTACCGGAGCGAGCGGGCGCTGGTCGGGGCCATCGGCCAGATGGTGCCCGGGATCGTCGGATTTATCCTGAGCTTTCTGGTGGTGAGCAATTACTGGCGGGCTCATCACCGCCTTTTCCGTTGGGTGCGCGACTACGATAACAACCTGGTCACGGTCAACCTGCTGCTTTTGATGTGCGTGTCGTTCATCCCGATCCCGACGGCGTTCTACAGCGACAACGCGAACTTTCGCACGCCGCTGATTTTCTACGCGACGAGTCTGGCCGTGGTCGGACTCATGAATTACGCCCTGATGCGCTACGTGTTGCGGCACCCTGAATTGCTACGCAACGACGCGATTCCGGCGGAGGTCGTCTTGATGAGCCGCCGCTCGCTGCTGATTCCGGTCATCTGCGGCCTTGCCTGCCTGTTTTCCTTTGCGAACATGTGGCTGGCCCGGTTGATGTTGCTCTTCATTCCCGTGTTCATGCGATTGTACACGCGCTTTGTCCACCCCCGGTTCCGGTGAACGAAACCCGACCCTCGTCCCGGTGGAAGACGAAAGCCGCCTGACCCCTCCTCTGCTCGTCGGAACCGAACAGGTTGAGCGACTGGCGGTTCCCGGATAGTCTGACCACGTTGCGGGACCCGTTCATTGCGGCCCTGGTTTGCCCTCGCCTGCTGGAAAGGCTGGCAGGCAGCCAGGGTCAACTCTTCCCCATCGAAGGGGCGCGGCGGGCAGTGCCGCTGGCGGCCGGGTTTTACCGTGTACTGGGCGTGGCAGACCGGTTCCAGTTCCTGGAATTTGTGGGACGGCACGACTTCAACGGAGAAGAAGCCTGGGATTTCCTGGATCGTGCTTTCGTAAAGACCGCGATGGGCACCGGAAGTACAAACTGAGGATTGCCAACCGCGTCCCGAATGGGCATGATCTCCGGCACGCATGGCCAAGGAAGATTCCATCATCAGCGAAGGTATCGTGACCGAAGTGCTTCCCGGAACGATGTTTAAGGTCGATCTGCCCAACGGGACCAATGTCCTCGCGCACATCTCCGGCAAGATGCGCAAGCATTTCATTCGGATCGTTCCCGGCGACAAGGTGTCAGTCGAATTGTCACCTTATGATCTGAGCAAAGCGCGCATCACGTTCCGGGAGAAATAACTCCCGATGGGGCCAAGAGCGATCCGAGGGAAGGAGCTTCAGTCTCACGCGCCGCTCTTTTTTCTGTCATCCGGAGCGGGTGTAACGAGCCGAAGGATGACAGGAAAAAAGGCGAGCCGCGCCAGCATGTCAGAAGTGACGCCGGCCCCGGCCCGGCCTGGCACAAGCTGATGCCCGTCGCCTGCCGGACGATTTTTATGGTTTTCGGGTTTGCGATACGCACAAAGCAAGGCTGCTCACCGAATCCTTTCAGCAATCCAACCACTGTTTACCTTTCTTGTTATGGCCGACGAATCTACCAGCAACCCTTCCGACGAAGCCAACGCCGACGCCGCGAGCGGCACGGAACACGCCCAGGCGGCCGCGCAGGATTTCAAGTCTGCGGCGCAGGCAAAAATCAGCGATTTGAAGGGTGCTGCCACTGCTAAGGCGGCCGATTTCAAGGCGGCGGCATCGGCCAAAGCCGACGAATTCCGTGGGCAGGCAACCGCGAAAGTCGATGAACTGCGTGGGCAGGCAACCGCGAAGGCGGAGGAACTGCGCGGGCAGGCTGAAGCCGCGTTCGCGGATGCCAAGGTGCGTGCCCGCACGTTGCAGGATGACGGCGAGGCGTACGTCCGCGAAAATCCGACCCGGGCGGTCCTGATCGCGGTGGGGGCAGGTTTTGTCCTCGGTGCATTGCTCAAGAAGTAAAGATTCGCCCCGGAGTCACGATGGCGAATCCGAACGCAATTCCGCCGGAACCCGATATGCCGGGCCTGCCCGAGAGCATCCGGCTGATGCTGGCCTCCGCCGTGGGATATCTCGGGGCGCGCTGGGAACTTTTCAGTCTGGAGGCCAAGGATGCCGCTTCCAATTACGTCAAGATCGTCATCTTGCTCGTCGTGGCGGTGGCAGCCCTGGTCTTCGGGATGGTTTGCTTCCTGTGTTCGCTACTCTACTTGATTGCCTGGCTGGCTTACTGGCATTGGGGCTGGGTTTTCTTCGGCTTCGGATTTCTTGCCCTGCTCATCACGATTTTCTGCGCGCTGGTGGCCAAGCACCGTTTCAGCGTCGCCAACTTCGCCACCACGGCGGCCGAACTCAAAAAGGATAAGGAATGGCTGAGTCAAACAAAGAACGCCACGCGCTCACAGAATCTCAGCGTCGTAAGAACGAACTGATCGCGGAGTTGGCCCGGGCACGCTCGGGCATGACTCTGCACGGCGGGCAGGTCAGCTACCAGGCGGATGTCGGGCGGCGGGTGAAATCGTCCTTCCGGCACCATCTGGGCATCTGGCTGTCGGGCGCGCTGTTCACCGGCGGGATGATCTCGCTGCTCCCCGCCCGGGAAAAGAAAGTTTACGTCAGCCCGTTGTCCAAGGACGCGAAAGGGAAGGTGGTCATCGGCAACAAGCCGCAGCGGGGCGGATTTTTCCTGTCCTTGCTCAAAGCACTGGTACCCATTATCAAGCCGGTGTTGACGGCGTTTATCACGAAGCAACTCGCCAGCATGGTGGGCGGCGCGGAAGCAGCGGAAAAGTCTGCTGAACGCACCACCAAAGCCGCCGAGAAGACCACGGAACACGCGGATGAGGCTGTCGAGGCGGTGCGCTAGCGCCGTCCGGCGTTTGGCAGGGTCGAAAAAATCACATTTCTGCGGAAGTTCGCGGTGCTTCCGGGTTGACTTTGGGGTCCCTTTGCCACCTACTTAGCTCATGTCCGTTCCTCCCTCAGAAGCGGGTGCGGTTGCAACGGCAGTACCGGTTGCCGTTGCCCCGAGCGCCCTGGCCCCCACCCCCGGACTCACCGTGAACGATGAGCATGTTCTTTTTGATCATGTTGACCGCTACCTATTGATTGGACAGGAATCCGATGCATCGGATGTCCACCTCGGTGTGAACATGCCGCCGATCTGGCGTCGGAACGGCAACATGGAACCGATCTTCCGGCAGGCGCCCCGCCTGTCGGCGGCGGACACGGAGAAACTGGCGCATAGTTTTCTCAGCGAGGAGCAGCTCCATCGGCTCGCGGACGTGGGCGACGTGGACTTTGCCTATGCCACGGAATTCGGTCGGTTCCGCACCAGTGTCGTGCGCCAGCGCCTGGGAATTGACCTCGTTTTCCGCATCATCAGCACCAAAGTGCGCACCCTCTCGGAGATGGGATTGCCGCCAGTGCTCAAAAAACTGACCGAATATCATAACGGCCTCGTCCTGGTGACAGGCCCGGTGGGCAGTGGCAAGTCCACCACGCTGGCCGCGCTGGTGGAGGAGGTCAATCGCAACCGGCACGATCATATCATCACGCTCGAAGACCCCATCGAGTACGTGATCAAGGCCAAGAACTGCCACGTCACCCAGCGCGAGGTGCACAAGCATACGCGGTCATTCGCGGCGGCCTTGCGCGGCGCGTTGCGCGAAGACCCGGACGTGATCATGGTCGGCGAGATGCGCGATCTGGAGACGATTCAGTTGGCCATCTCGGCCTCCGAAACGGGACATCTGGTCATGGGCACGCTGCACACGGGCAGCGCGGCGCGCACTCTCGACCGCCTCCTGGATGTGTTTCCGGTCGATCAGCGCGACCAGATTCGGGTCATGGTGAGCGAGAGCCTGCGCGGCATCGTCAGCCAGCAACTCGTTCCGCGCGCCGACGGCAAGGGTCGGATGCTGGCGATGGAAATTTTGACGAACAGCCCCGCCGTGGGCAACATCATCCGCGAAGCCAAGACGTTCATGCTGCCGGGCGTCATCCAGACGGGCCGCAAACAGGGCATGAAACTGATGGACGAAAGCCTGCGCGAACTGGTGGCCCGGGGCTTCATCGCGCCGGAGGAAGCGGTGGCCCGCGCCGCCGAAAAACAGATGATGCAAACGATGCTGGGCATCGAGTAAGGCGGAACGCGGAAACGAAACCTCACCTTCTTCTCCGCCCCACGCTCCAGACGCTTTGTCCGAAAATCTCCTGACTTCCGCCTTCGCACTTCCCGCTTCCCACTTTTCTTATGGCATACATCGATCAATTTTTTGATGTTCTGATCCAGGCGAAAGCTTCCGATTTGCATATCGGCGAGGGCGAACCGCCGAAGATTCGCGTTCACGGCGAGATCGTGCCGATCCGCGAGGAGCCGATCACGAACGAGGAAGCCTCCTATATGATGAGCGAAATCGCCGGGCCAAAGGGTTGGGCGACCTATGAGGAACGCGGCGACTTCGATTTTGCGTACGAAATGAACGCGGAATCGCGTTTCCGTTGCAATTTTCTCAAACAGACCAACGGCTACGGCTGCGTGTTCCGGCTGATCCCGACCAAGATCGCCACGCTCGAACAACTGAAAGTTCCCCCGGTGATCAAGACGTTCGGACACCTGCGCGGGGGGCTGGTGCTGGTGACGGGCCCGACGGGCAGCGGCAAGAGCACAACGCTGGCGGCGTTGATCGACTACATCAACACCACCTTCTCCCGGCACATCGTCACCATCGAGGAACCGATTGAGTTCGTCCATCAGAACAAGCAGAGCATCATCACCCAGCGCGAGGTGCCCGAGCACGCGGCCAGTTTTCCTTCGGGCTTGAAGGCGGCGTTGCGCGAGGACGCGGACATCGTGCTGGTGGGTGAAATGCGCGATCTCGAAACCATTTCGCTCGCCTTGACGGCGGCGGAGACGGGGCTGCTCGTGTTCGGCACGCTGCACACCAACAACGCCCGCAAGACCGTGGACCGCATGATTGACGCCTTTCCGGCGGATCAGCAGTCGCAGGTGCGCACGATGCTCGCGTCGTCGCTGCGGGGGGTCATCGCCCAGCTTCTGCTCAAAAAACAGGACGGCACCGGGCGGGTCGCCGTAAACGAAATCCTGGTGGTCAACAACGCCGTGAGCGCTATCATCCGTGAAGGAGCAACGCAAAAGCTCGAAGACGTGATCGTCGGCGGCAAGGGTCAGGGGATGCAGTTCATGGACGATGCGATCTGGCACGTCATGCAACAGGGGGTGGTCAGCCCGCACGAGGCGTACATGAAGGCCATCGATAAAAACCGCTTTCAACGGTTTCTGCCGCCGGAGGACGAGGGGCTATAAGCACTGTCCTCGGCGCATCAGGATTTTCCGTAACCAAGTCCAAGGAATTCATTCGTGCATAGACCGCTAAGAGTCCCGCTACATCTGAGGGTGTGGAACCTGATCAAAGGGATCCTGTTTTACAACACGGTGTACTGGCAGAAAGCGTCGGACGGCTTGAACATGCCCACGCTCAGCCGGGAGGAACGGGAAAAGGCGCGGCCCGCCCCCGATCCTGAGATCATCAAACCGCGGGATAAGCCGCGCTCAAAGTTGGACGCTTTCCGTGGGGCGGAGATTTCCAACCCTGTGTACGAAGCGCAGGTTTCGGACCCCGTCCATTCGATGAGCGAGGCAGCGGGAGGCGAGGGAACGGAGGCGGCCGCAGGCGGGCGTTCTCCCGACGGTCAGTACGTCAAGCGCCGCAAATACAAGCGCCGCCGCACTTCCGGCCGTGCTGGCGGCAACGGATTTTTTCGCCGTGTGTTCGGGAAGTAAGCGAGTTGTTTACCCCTCCGGTTATCCTGCAAGAAGAGTTGACTGCCGGTTACGTAGGGCTGACGCATCTCAGTTTGTTGTCATCCTGAGGGGAGTCTTGATGCGTTCGCCCTGGCCCGTCACGGCGTCCGTTCCACAGACCGCTCGCAGAGCGCCATCAAGCGGACGGCGGAAGGAATGCGCAGGAGCGATCCGAGGTACAACCATCCCGAAGCCGCAATCCGCTGCCGCAGGAGAGCAAGTTTTTCCGGGGCGGTTTTTCCCCCGGCCCGCACGATGCGGCCGCCGCCGCCGAGCAATCGGCCCAGGGCGAACCAGCGGGAGGCGAGCAGCGCCGCTTGCAATTGGCGGTATTCCGTCCAGGGATGGAGGCTGCCGCGCACGGCGGAGAGCTGCGCCTTGAGCGCGTAAAACTTGTCGGCAAGCCCACTGGTCGGGCCGAGCGCCGGAGTCGCGGGATCGTGGGCATTGACGATGGCGCGGTTGGGATACTGGGTGATCTCGGGGAAATCGTCGGCGTCGAGACCGGCGAGCAGAGCCTCGATGGCGGGCAACGGCAGGAGGCCGATCGCTTCCGTCAGGAGCAGGTTGTAGAGGTCCGCGCGGAACGCGCTGACGTTGTTCCAGGCGGAACGCTGATACCGGGCAAAAGCCGCCCGCAAGGGAGGCTCGGAGACCAGACGCGGACCAAGCGCACGAGCGAGATCGACGTTGACGCGCAGCATCTCACGGATGAGTCGCTCGGGTTGCGTGGTGATGGTGTTCGACGCATGGATGCGATAGTCGAGCAACTCCGCGTCGAGGATGGCGAGTTTGTCGTCCAACGCCGCGGCGACGAGCGCGTAGTAATCATGTGCGAAACGGTACGGGCCAAAGGGGTGCTCCCGGAGATACGAAGCCCGCGCGACGAAGTTACTGGTCGTCCCGGGAAAGTTGGCGAGGCCGAGCCATTCGGAGATGTCGAGCCGACTGGAATCATCGGTGCCGGCGCGGAAACTCCACGCGGCGGAAAACCAGCGCGAGCGCGCGCTATCGGCGGGCAGCGGGTTCCCCTGCTCATCGACCAGGCGCAGCCTGGTGCAAAGCAGATCGGTCGTCGGATGGGCATCGAGGTATTCCAAGCAACGCTGCAAGCGCTCGGGATGATAGAGGTCGTCCGAATTGAGAATGGCGAGATAGTCGCAATCGTCGGCCAGCGCGACGAGCCGGTTGAGCGCGGCGTGGGCGCCCGCGTTGGGCTGAAAGAGGATGTCGATGCGCGGTTCGATGTGCGGGTGCCCACCGGGGGCGTTCACGGTTGGCGTTGCCACCGGCAGCGCCATCAGTGTACCGAGGCTGCCGTCGGTGGAGCCGTCGTCCAGGATGATGATGCGGTCCGGCGGTCGGGTCTGCGCCCGCAGGGAAGCGAGTGCAGCACCGATGAAGCGCTCATGGTTATAGAGCGGGATGAGGACGGCGACTTTCAGGGGAGGAAAAAATGAATGAGGAAGGATGTAGGATGCCGCGTGAAAACGGAAGTGGGAAGGCGGAATTACAGAGAGATGGGAGTGATTTGCCGTTTGGGGGATGGGGCGCGTTGGCCCCTCCTGCGGCGCACAGTGGCTTTTGGCCACCCACGGGAAGTGCTGCTGAAAATGCGACGGAGGCACCCTTCAGGCCACCGGCTGTGCGTACAGCGGAGCCGTTTTCAGGACAGGCCGGGGAAACAACCGCCGCCCGAGCGCAAGGGCAGGCCGCTCCACCTTATGCCAGGAGAGATAAGCTGTCGGCACGATCAGCAATAAACTCAATCCGAAGACTCCGGCCGCGCCGACCTCCACGCCAAGGTTATGAACGACAAATTGTTGCAAGGGGAAGGCGTAGATGTACATCCCGTAGGATAGATCGCCTCGTTTTCCCCAGTGACTCAACCAGGCGACCCGGGATTGAGCCACGAAAAGAACCACGAAAGGAAGCGCGAAGAAAGCGACCACGATCCCGAGCAATCCGGTCGTCAATAAGCTCAAACCAAGCGCTCCGACCAACGAAGCGGACCAACGGTTGACGGGCAGCCGGCGACCATAGATGCAGGCCGCCACGCCAAGCAGGAAATTCAGGTAGCATCTCCCCTCCCCGACCAGGGATTGCTGAACGACCGCCGCCGCTTTTTCACCGCCGGAAAGCGCCTCGTTTCCCACGACGTATCCAGCCACCATGACCGCGAGCAGCGGAAAAGCTTTCGGATTCAACAGGTTCAGTTTGCCCGCGACGAGCACTCCGACGTAGCACAACAATTCGTAGGGCAGAGTCCACAACGACCCGTTGACCGCGTGCAGCGGATTGAAGGCAAAAGTGCCGGGCAGAAAATAGCGATAGCCGGGCCATACCCCATTGATTAAAAAAGCGTAGGTTCCGCGCTTGGCGAAATACTGCTGCGTTGAAAGCACGGTTCCCAACGGGCCGACCACCAACACGCAAAACAGAACGGCGACCAGCAATCCCGGATAAATCCGCAGAGCGCGTTTGGTCAGGAAAACGGGGAGGGAGGGCGCCTTCAGCCAACTCCGCGTGATGAGCATTCCGCTCATGAAAAAGAAGATGTTGACCCCCAGCGCGCCGCAGGTCAAAAAGCCCGACCATGCGTACAGCGAGTCGTCCGTACCCACGAAATCGCAGCTGTGACTCAGAATCACCAGCACGGCAGCCAGGACCCGCAGAAAATCGAGGCTGTTCGTGTCCCGGTCGTTCAGCCAATCATCGGGGGACATGCGAACCGAGTCGAAAGCAGCCCCCATGCCAGGAACGAACCTAGGTCCGACTCATCTCGGGATTCAACGCGAGGCGGAGTCGAGCCATTGCTCCAGGCCAGTCATCCAGGATTGTGCGTCGAGCTTGCCGCCATGAAAATTCGGACCAAAAGACGCGGCCAGCTTCCGTTCGCCGACCACCCACCCGCCGACGAATTCGGGGGCGAGCTTGCGCAAAGTGGAACCCGGTAGACCTGCGCCGCCCTCCGGTCGTGGAGGAAGCAGGAAACTGATGGTGTGAGCAGCCCCCAGGCGGCGAAGCAGCCACGCGCAGAGCAACGACTGGGGTCCCACCGAGTGGAGATGCTGCCACCTTGGCGAATTGGACGGTGCCCGGCGATCCAGATACACGGCCCGTCGCGCAGCGAGCAGGAACGTGTCCGTTCCGCACGCTCCGCCGATTTCTGCCCGCCAGGCTTCCAGGCGGTACGCCAGCGTCCCTGCATTCCGCCAGTGCGTTTCGAGGACAAATTCGTCGGGCATGAACTCGATGGCCCGGAGAACTTCCATCGTGGGAAGATCGGTACTGGTGTCAGAGGCCGACGAGTACGAGCCGGGTTTCAGCGCCGTCAGGCACGTTCCAGGTCGTCGGCCCAGGCACGCCACGATCTCCGCCGGTGTGGGTGTCGATCCATCGGTGAAGCCGGGCGGTGGCCAGGTATCACAAAGGCAAAAAAGACTCCTGCCGTCCGCGCTCGCGACCTGGTTCTGGTCAGCACGCCGACCAATGCCCCCGGCTTGCGCGAACAAAGTTTGCAAATGCCGGGAGGCTTCGGCCGCAGAGAAGCGTGCGGCGAGGCGGCTGCGGCCAGCCTCACCCAGGCGCAGACGAAGCGCGGCATCCCCGGCCAAACGGACGAACGAATCGGTGAAATCCGCCGCATCGTTCGGGCGAGATAAAAATCCGGTCACACCGTCCTCCACGATTTCCGGCACCGCGGCCAGACGCGTGGACACGACGGGCTTTGCCGCGGCCATCGCTTCGAGGATGACCGTTGGCAGCACGTCGCAGGCGCCGTTTTCAGCCGTGCGGCAGGCCAGGGCGAACACATCACAATCGTTCAGACGGGCGCGGATCTCTTCCTGCGAGAGCAGACCGGAGAGAAACACGCGGTAGCGCGGATCGTCGAAGCGGGCTGCCTGTTGCTCCAGCGCGACGCGGAGCGGGCCGTCCCCCGCGATCTCGCAGGAAAATTGAATGCCCCTTTCTTGTAACAGGTGGCAGGCAGCGATCAAATCGTCAAAGCCTTTGAAATCAATCAGTCGGCCCACGCTGAAAATCTGCAAGCCCGATTTGGTCGGCTCCGAAATCGCGCGGGGCAACGGCCAGCGTTCCAAAGGCAACCCGTTGTAAATCCGGTGAAATTTTTGCGCGGCGGCCGGACAGCGTTCCACCAGAGCGCGGCGACTCCAGTCGCTCACCGCGACGACAAACGCGGCGCGTTCGCACATGCGGCGCAGCAGGTCGTCGTTACCGAGGTCCACCAGAAAGTCCTGCGCGTGAGCCGTCAATGAGAACGGCACGTCGGTCATCGCATGGATGAAAAGGGCCGCGTGCGTCGCGCGATTGGCGAAGTGGACATGCAGGTGTTCGATGCCGCGACGACGCAAGCGCGCGGCGAAGTACAAAGCGTGCGTCGCTCGGCGGGCGGGCTCATAGCGCGGCCCGAACCGTGTTTCATGGTCGGCGACCATCTCGGCGGGCCAGTTTCCGTCGCGGCGGGCGGCGTCGGCCCACGCTTCGAGGACCGGGCCGGGCGGGGCGTAAAATACCCGGGCGCGCGGCCAATCCGCCGGGCCGCCGTGGCGGAAGGATGTCGTCGGCGGGCTGCAGGAGTAGATTTCGATTTCGTGACCCGCCTCCTCCAGCGCGCGAATTTCCGTGTCGCAGAACGTTTGCGACGGCACGGGGTAGCGCGAGAAGAGGTAGGCGATTTTCAAAGGGAAATCATCCTACCATCGACGGACCTCGCTGGAAACTCACACCCAGCTTCCGCTCGGCAGCACGGCGTTCTTCGGGATGACCACCACGCCGTCGCGGATGTAAAAATTCTCGCTGTCGTAGTTGTCCGGCTTGCCTTCCGGGGTAATCACGACCCCGTCGCCGATGCGCGCGTTCTTGTCGATGATCGCCCGTTTGATGACGCAGTTTCGACCGATGCCAATCGGGGGCGCATCCGCCTGCAAATCCAGCGCGCCCGCGCGCGGATCGCCCTCGTAATAATCGGCGCCCATCAGCACGACATCGCGCAGTTCCGCGCCGCTGTTGACCACGCTGCGGATGCCGACGACGCAACGCTCCAGCCGCGCGTCAGTGAGGATGCAGCCGTCGGAGATGATGGCCTTATGGATACTCACCCCGTTGATCTTGCTCGCGGGCAGGAAGCGGGCGTGCGTATAAATGGGATACTCGCGGTCGAAGAAGCTATACGGGGGGATGATGTCCGTCAGCGCGAGGTTGGCCTCGAAGAAAGCCCGGATGGTGCCGATATCCTCCCAGTAGCCCTGGAAAATGTAGGCGTGCACGCGGTACTTGTCGATGGCCGCCGGGATGATGTGCTTGCCGAAGTCGGCCTCTTTTTCGTTGGCCAGCGTGTCGATCAAAACCTGGCGGTTGAATACGTAGATGCCCATGCTGGCCTGGAAGAGTTCCTCGTCAGCGCGGCGGCCAAGGGCGGCGAGGAGCGGCGCGGGGATCGTCAATTCGTCGAGCAGCGCGGGGTCCTTCGGCTTTTCCTGAAAGCGGATGATGCGGCGCTCGCTGTCGCTGTGCATGATGCCGAACTCCGTGGCGGCCGCGCGGTTCACCGGCACCGTGCCCAGGGTGATGTCGGCCCCGCTGTCCACGTGTTGCTGGAGGAGTTGGCGGTAATCCATGTGATAGAGCTGATCGCCACTGAGGATCACGAAATATTCGGCGGGCGACTCCAGGAAGTAGCGCAGATTCTGGCGCACGGCGTCGGCGGTGCCCTGGTACCAGTTGGTATTTTCGGTGGTCTGCTGGGCGGCCAGGATTTCCACGAACGAGCGTTCGGTCGAGAAATGATCGAATTTGTAAGTGGCGCCGATGTGCCGGTGCAGGCTCGTGGTGTTGAATTGCGTGAGGACGTAAATCTGGCGCATCCCACTGTTAAGGCAGTTGGAGATGGGGATATCCACGAGGCGGTACTTCCCTGCCAGCGGCACGGCGGGCTTGGCGCGGTCCTTCGTCAGGGGGTAGAGCCGGCTGCCCGCGCCGCCCCCCATGATGACAGCCAGGCTTTTCTGCGCGAGATCGTTGGGAATCAGGGATGTCATGGGAGGGGGAAGTCGATTGGGCTCAAGAAAGATACGCGAGGGGAAGCGCGGGCGTCCTCCAGAAAAAGCCGTTCCAGGAAAGATAATTGCGGCGGCAGCGAAGACTTGTCACGACAGAACCGCGCGAACCCTTCCGGGTCTTTTCCTTTGTAGGGCGGGCGCTTCGCCTGCCGGGCGCTGCTGCTCGCTCGACATGAGGTTTGGACAGGGTGGATGGCGACCTCCGGGCGCCGTTGGGACCGTCTGCATCGTGTCCGCTGCCCTGTAATTCCCTTCGCATGGCAGTGCCCGGATGCCGCCATCCACCTGACCGGAAATCGGGACATGTCTCGCCAGATGGAGCGCCTGCCCCACAAATCACAGGCCGTACGTGCGAATCATCCCGGACCGGCGGTGGTGATGTGTGCAGGGGAGTGTAACGGTCCGAAAGCCGAGACTGCAAGCCAGGCGCAGCCAAACAAGCGAAGCCAAACCTTGGACTTCCGACAAAAGTCGGAAAGTGTCCGCAGATTCCGCAGATTTTCGCAGATTGAGGAGCAGTGGAGCGACCGCCTGTCCCCTTTTCTTTCCCATCTGCGGAATCTGCGGACACTTTTCTCTCTTGGGAGCACCTTCGTCGGAGATCCCTTCCACCGTGCTGATCCCATTAGACGCCATCATTTCGGAATGGGTATCCACAGCTTGCGCGGCCCGGTGAAGCGGTGTTCCCTCCCTTCCGGTTTCCCATGCCTACTCGTCGCGCAATCTTCACCCGTTGGCTGCCCGCCGTGCTGTGGATGAGCCTGATCTTTATCGGATCGTCCGATGTGCTATCGGCGGCCCACACCTCGCGGTTCGTCGTGCCGTTTTTACGGTGGCTGCTGGGTGGGAGCTTCACCTTGGAGAAAGCGGCCTACGTGCATTTTCTGATCCGCAAGGGCGGTCATCTGACCGAATACGCCGTGCTGGCTGTGCTCCTCTGGCGGGCGCTGGGCAGCTTGGCGGCTTTCTCGAAACAGCCGGAGGATCGACCGGTGCAGCAGCGCAACCGCTTTCTACTGGCGATTGCATTGGCCGCCATCTACGCGGCGAGCGACGAATTCCATCAATCATTCATTCCCACCCGCACGGCCAGTCCCGTCGATGTGATGATAGACACCGTCGGCGCAATGCTTGGACTACTGCTGTTCCTGGGCGGACGGAACATCCTGCGGCGGAACAACAAGCTGACGTGGCTCAGGCCGGGCTGACCTGCGGGCCGACAGCATCCCCAGGATAAATTTTGAACACCTGATCGAGCCGCGAAATCTCGAAAATTTTGCGGACGCTCTCGCGCATGGCCACCAGCGCAAACTCCCCGCCGTAAGCCTGGATGCGCTGCATGGCGTCGATGAACGCCGCCAGTCCGCTGCTGTCGATGTAGCTCACCCGGCTGAGATCGAGATGGATCGAGGGCGATTTCTTCGTGATCAGCGGATTGAGCCGCTCTAGAACATGGGGCGACTCGTGCAGATCAATCTCACCCTCCAGCGCAACGACTTCGGGACTCAACGACGAGGAGGCAGAGGGATCGGTTGTCATAAGGCTTCCTCTTTCATCGGTTCTGCCGACCCGTCTGCGCGTCAACGCTCTGCGTCCGGACGGTTGGCCCGTAAACAGGCAGCCGTGCCGGACCTTCCAACCTTCGCCGCCGGAGCGGTTTGCGCCTACTCTTCGCCTTCTTCGTGCTCGTCCTGATCCTCGGCGGCATCGGCGGCATCCGCCGCGGCGATCTCTTCGTCATCCAGTGGCGCGAACCGGCGTTTGCGGCGCGCGGCGGGCAGCGGCGAGAGGGTCATGTTGATGCTGCGGCCCGCGTGCTTGGGCTCCATTTCCACGGCGCTCATGCCGTCAAGATCTTTCTTGACCCGCAGCATGAGTTGGTCGCCGAGTTCCTTGTGCGCCATCTCGCGCCCACGGAACTGGAGCTGCACCTTGACCTTGCTGCCCTTGTCGAGGAATTCCTCGGCGCGGCGCACCTTGGTCAGATAGTCGTGCGCGTCGATGTTGACGCGGAATTTGACTTCCTTGAGCTTGGCGACGCTGTGCTTGCGGTCCTTCTCCTGCTTGGCCAGCTCGTAACGATACTTGCCAAAATCGACGATCTGGCAGACGGGCGGGTTGGCGGTCGGGGCGATCTCGACGAGGTCCATCCCCAGCGAGTTTGCCTTGCGAAGCGCGTCGGACGTGCGCATGACGCCGAGCTGTTCTTTGGTGGACGCCATGATGACGCGCACTTCGCGCGCACGGATGCGTCCGTTGACGTTGATACGGTTCTGCGGTTGAAAAGCCATTCCGGGTTTGCCATTCCCCGATTTTAACCTTTGTCTTGGCGAGGAATGGCTAGAGCTGCATTCTAGTAAGTTGTTCTGCTTGCGGCAGGCAACGGATGAGACCTCCCCATCCGACCACCCGCCTTTTCCAGGCGGAAAAAACAGCATGAGCGAGACGCCCCGTCCATTTCCTCCGCCTGTGGTTTGGAACAAGTTAACCAGTTTGAACCGCCTTGCGCAAGCCGAAAATCCGCGTATTCACCGACTTGCCGTGATTTACGATCCTGGCCCGGGTTGAACCATGCCGTCCAACGAACGGCGGCAAAAGCCTGTCGGTCAAATTTCGGCGAGAACGTGCCGGGGGGCTTCTCCAGCCGATCTCGAACCCACAAGGGTCCATGACGGTGTTCCGGGATGGATGGCGACCTCCGGGCGCCGTTCTCTGCGCGCTCCACCGTCGATTCAATCATTCTGAAACCGCTGTGACTTGGCACCAATGGTCGGTTGGGAATAGAAATGGCTATCGACAGGCTGGTACCGTCCAACCGAGCCCCCACCCTACCCTGCATGGAAGTCCCTCACGAAAAGCAGACGCTCGACAATCCGAATCCCATCGCTCGTTTTGCGCAGCGCGCGCGGTTCAAGCGTCTCGTGCTGCCCCTGCTGAAAGATGGCGCGAGCACGATTCGCTACTGCGGGCCGGAAGGTTTGCCTACGGCTGTCTCGCGGACTCGGCTTTCGACTGCGCTCGTACCTCGCGCCGCTCAGGATGACAGAAAAGAACGCCGCAGCCATCATCACGATGGAACCCTTATGGATATCGTCATGCTCGGCGTTCCTTGATGGAAACCAGCAAATCCGCCACGACCTCGCCGCGCGGCCTCGCGCCGAGATTGCCCTTGCCGTGGACGCGTACGCTCAGGTTGCCCGCCTCCAGATCCCGGTTCCCGACCACCAGCATCGTGTGGACCTTCATCTTTTCGGCGTCGGCGATCTTCGCTTTGATGGGATCGGTCCCGGCGTCGAGCGTCGCACGGACGCCTTCGGCACGGAGTTCCTTGACCACAGCCTGGGCGTATTCGACCAGCGGCTCCTCGTCGCCGATGGGCAGCACGCGCACCTGCTCCGGCGAGAGCCAGAGCGGGAAGTTGCCCGCGTAATGTTCGATCAGGAAACCGATGAACCGCTCGTGCGTGCCGAGCGGCGCGCGGTGGATGCACAGCGGCGTTTCCTCCGTGTTGTCGCGGGTCTTGTACTTGAGGCCGAACTTGGCGGGCACGGCGAAATCCACCTGATTCGTGGCGATGGTGAATTCCTTGCCGATGGCGCTCCACACCTGCACATCGATCTTCGGGCCGTAGAAGGCGGCCTCGTTGGGCACCTCGACGTAAGGGATGCCGCTCTTGATGAGAACGTCGCGCACCATGTCCTCCGTCTTCTTCCAAAGTTCGGGATTGTCGACGAACTTTTCGCCGAGCTTGGCGGGGTCGTGCGTGGAAAAGCGCATCTGGTACTTCGAGAAGCCGAACAGCTTGAAGTAATTCAGGTACATCTGATTGACGGCGTTGAACTCGCTCTCGAACTGCGCTTCCGAGCAGTAGATGTGGGCATCGTTCATCTGCATGGAGCGCACGCGCATGAGGCCCTGAAGTTCGCCAGATTGTTCGTAGCGGTGGCAGAAACCGTATTCGGCAAGACGCAGGGGCAGATCGCGGTAACTGCGCGGCACTGCTCCGAAGAGCTTGTGGTGGTGCGGGCAGTTCATGGGCTTGAGGTAATAACGCTCAGGCTCCGGTAATTCGGACAATTCCTTGTGGATCGCTAACTGTCGTTTAAGTACCTCGGCCAATTCAAACGGCGGATTTCCTTCTTTGATCTCGTGTGCGATGGCGAAATCCACGTAAGCACCCAAATCCTCTTCTCGGATTCCCCGCTGCCTTGCTTCCCAAACACTTACGTATGACTGTTGACGAATAGTCTCTTCGTATTCTTTAGTTAGATTACGGCGCTTTTCCTTTATATCGTCGAGTTCCATTGGCGGGAACATGCTGTCCGCGTAGAGCGGAATGTGTCCACTCGTGAGGTACATGTTTTCGCGCGCCAAGTTCGGGGTTCGCACGCGCTCATAACCGGCGGCGAACTCCGTTTCCTTCGCCAGCTTTTCCAGTTCCTCGATGATCGCCGTGCCGCGCGGTAGCCAAAGCGGCAGGCCGGGGCCGACATCCTCGTCAAAGGTGAATAGCTCCAACTCCTTGCCCAGCTTGCGATGGTCGCGTTTCTTCGCCTCCTCCAGCATGGCGAAGTATTCGTCCAACTGCGTGCGGTTCTTGAACGCCGTGCCGTAGATGCGCTGAAGCTGCGGGTTCTTCTCGTCGTTCTTGTAATAGGTGCTGCTGACGTGCGTGAGCTTGAACGCCCCGACGTTGCCCGTGCGCCCGACGTGCGGACCGGCGCAGAGGTCCGTGAAATCGCCGTTCTTATAGAGGGTGATCTTCTCGCCCTCGGGAATGTGCTGGACGATGTCGAGCTTGAACTTGCTCGGGGTACCCGGACGCTCCCCCAGGCTCGCCAGCGCGCCGTTTTCCGCCAGGGCGAGCGCCTCGTCGCGGGAGACCTCCACGCGCTGGAATGGATGGTTCGCCTTGGTTTCCTTCTTCATCTCTGCTTCGATGCGCTCGAAGTCAGCGGGCGAGATGCGGTGGGGCAGGTCCACGTCGTAGTAAAAGCCGTTTTCCACGGGCGGACCGGCGGCGAACTGCGCCTCCGGCCAGATGCGCAGGATGGCCGTCGCCAGGATGTGCGCCGCACTGTGACGGATGCGTTCGAGGTCCGTCATCGGTTTGCCCTCGGCGTGGCTGGGGCCAGCGGCGGCAGCGGGGTCTTCGGCGGCGTTGGTCTCGTCGGCGTGGTCGGACATAAGGCGGTGCGGTTAAAAAGGGCTGGCAGTGTAAGACGCGACGGGCAGCGTTGCCAGCGGGAAAAGGGATAACGGTAGCGTCATTCTACAGAAATTTCTGTCATCCTGTGCGGAGCGAGGAACGAACGCGGTTGAAAGACCCACCCGAGATACACTGTCTCCGTTCGGGAAAGATGCTCATGAGCAGCATTTGTGTACCTCTTGAAGAGGTCCTTCGGGTCGTAAAACTCCACTGAGAATGACAGAATATTAGAGGCGCGGCTGATCGAGTGATGGAGCAAACGGAGCGAACCACCCACGACCAACGCGGCTCAACCCGCCATCTCCACCGCGGCGTGGGCATCCTGCGGCAGGGGCGGCAGGCCTTCCGGCCGGCGCAGGCGCGAGGCGAGGCCGATGCAGGCCACCGCCAGACCGGCCGCAATCCAACCGATCAGGCCATAGTGACCCAACGGCTGGTGCGGTTGGTCGATGATGAGCCAGCCGCCGAGGCTCGTTCCGATGCCGGAAAACACCGACTGCACGCACGAGTTGAGGCTCATGAAACCGCCCCGGTGCCGGGCGTCCACACTGCCGGTGATCATCGCAATCGCCGGGACAAACCGGCCCGACATCGTCGTCATGAAAAGCGTGACCACCAGAATGGCGACCCACAACGGCGAGGGACGCAGATGTGTCAGCGCCAGGACGGCTCCCGACGAGAGCAGCGCCATGATGGCGAACAGTTTCATGCGCCCGTACATGTCCGCCAGACGCCCGATGAGGTTCATCGAAAAGAGCGTGATCACGCCGGCGCACAGGAAGTTGTATTTGAGCTGGGTTTCCGCCAAGCCCACGTTGCGCACCATGTAGGTGCTGATGAACGGCACGACCATGAAGCCCGCCGTCGTCATCGCGGCCATGAGGGTAAACGCGCGCAGGTGGCGGCCATTGGCGACGACCGACCACATCCGCGCACCGGGGGATTCGGTGGTGGCGCTGCGCAGGTGGCTATCGGAACGCGGCAGGACCCAAATGGCGAAAGGGATGATCGCCGCGCAGAGCAGACCGAGGATCAAGAATGGCCAGTGCCAGCCGTTCTCCGCCAGCCAGAGTCCGGCAGGCACACCCAGCGCGGACGCCAGCGCAAACGCGGACATGACCGTGCCCATCGCCGTGGCGCGGCGGACTTCCGGGATGGCGTCGCCCACGATGGCCAGCACCACCCCGCCGCACACCCCGCCGAAGATGCCCGTGACGAAACGCGCGATCAGCATGACGTGATAGTTCGGCGCGAGCGCGCAGCAGAGCGTACCCACGGTGAACCCGGTAAAAAGCACGAGCAGCGATTTCTTGCGGTCGAAGCGGTCCAGGAAAAAGGACGCCGCGAAGGCGGACAATCCCGCGCCAAAAGCGTAGGCCTCGATGGTATGGCCGAATTGCGCGGTGTCGATGCCGAAGACCCGCATCAACTGCGGCCCGAGCGGCGCGATAATGATGAAGTCCGCCGTAATGCTGAATTGCATCAGGGTCAGGACGGAAAGGAGCGCCCACTCGGCGGCGGTCAGGCGCGTCTCGGCGGCGGTGGCGCGCTGGCGGACCGGCAGGTTTTCCTGATTCGGCTTTGGTGGGAGAGCGGGTACGGGATAAAGGGCGGCGGGGGATTCGGCGGCGGGATGGTGGTCTGACATTACGATGGATCAAATCTCAAAACTCAAGGCACCCGGCGCGGGCACCTGACGCAAAACGTCGTCCAACGTACGCCCATCCAGCAAAGATTCCATCCGGGATTGCACCTCGACCATGAGCACGCGCAGCGGACAGGTGCGTTCGTCCGGGCAGCTACACCGATCCCGGCGCGCGGCGGGCGAGGCGCAGGGCAGCGGGGTAAAGGGGCCGTCAAGCGCGCGAATCACCTCGCCCACGCTGACTTCCTCCGGGCGGCGCGTCATGCGGTAGCCGCCGCCGACGCCGCGCTTGCTGGCCAGCAGTCCGGCGTTGCGCAGGCTCAGGAGGATTTGCTCCAGGAACTTGATCGGGATGTTTTCCTGCCGGGAAAGCTGCTCGATGCGCCAGGACGCGTTTTCCCGGCCGGGGGCGGAAGAGGTCCGCGCGATGGCGAAAAGGGCGCGCAGGGCGTACTCGGTTTTCTTGGACAAACGCATGGGGCTGATCGGGGAAGTCCCGGGCGGGAAGTTGCCAAAATGCCCCTTGCGGCGGCGGGTTGCAACGGCTATGTTCGCTGACCCGTTGAGGGTAGGTGAACGGGGGCGTACTGGTTTCGATTGGAGGTCGGATACCTGGGCGGCATGTCGAGGATGATTCGTTGGCCTCGTTAAAATCCGGATCAAACAAAATAAACGCAGATCGTCAAGATCTCGCCCTCGCGGCTTAATTGCTCGTGAGCGTACACGGTTCGACGCCCGCTAGGGCCGTGGACGATGACAGTGGGCTAGCTTTCCGGCGGAGTGGCCGCGCCGGGAGCGAACCAATTTCGTGGTTGCTCGCAGACGCGCAATGGCGGCGGTGACTTTCGCGTTCTGTTAAAACCCACCACCGCACAAACATGTAGATGCACAGATTGACAGCCTTCAGGACAGGGGTTCGACTCCCCTCGCCTCCACTTTGCTCATTCTCAGGGAGTTACCGAAGGCGGGAGGGGAGGATGAGAACACAGGTAGGGACAAGTCCCGCGTAGTCCGTCGTTGTCCACAACTGATTGCTTGACATGACGGGACCCGTCTCTTCGAGCCACTGGGAGAGTTAGTCTGAGGCGCGTTTGGTATGTAACGTGAGTGAGTGACTTTGTCCAGCCCTTTGTTGGGCTGGACCGTGGTTTTGCGCCGCAAAACTCACCGGGCTTTGGTAGCCGAGTTTGCTGTGCGGGCGAGCGTGGTTGTAGTGGTGGCGGAAGTCGGCGACGACCACGCGGGCCTCGGTGAGCGTCCAGAGCTGCTCACGGTTGAGGCACTCGTCGCGCAACCTGCCGTGGAAGCTTTCCACGAAGCCATTTTGCCACGGGCTGCCCGGGTCGATGTAAATCGTCCTGATCCGGTTGGCGGCCAGCCAGCGTTGGACCGCCCTGGCGATGAACTCCGGGCCGTTGTCGCTGCGCAGGAACGCCGGCGCGCCGTGTTCCTTGATCGCCCCTTCGAGCCAAGCGAGCACGTCGGCGGCGCGCAGGGCACGCTCCGGTCTGAGCACATGACACTCGCGGGTATGTTCATCGAGGATCGTGAGCATCCGCAGCGACCCGCCGCGCACGGTGGCATCGCTGATGAAGTCCCACGTCCAAACATGTCCACGTCGAACTGCTTTGGTGGGCAGCCCCGTGGAGATGCCGCGGCGCACGAGCCTGCGCTTGGTGGGTGGCACCCGCAATCCGTCGGCACGGCGCAGACGCTGGATGTGGCGCTTGCCCACGGGCCATCCTTCCTGGCGTAAAAGGGCGGCGATGCGCCGGTAGCCGTAGCGAGGGTGTGCCTCGCTGAGCACCCGCAACCGTTTGGCCAGGCGCTGCTGGGTTGGTGTGGGCGGCTGGCCCCGGTACCAGAAGGTCGAACGCGGCAGCCGCAAGATACGGCACGCCGCCCGCCCAGAGCACAGCCCGCGCTTGACCACCGCGCGGGCCGCTTCTCTTCGATGCGCTGGGCTCACCATTTTTTTTCAGCGACGGCTTCCAAGACCCGGTTTTTGAGCAGGGCCTCGGCAAGCATCTTCTTTAGTTCGGTGTTCTCGCGCTCCAGTTCCTTGAGCTTGCGGGCTTCGTTGAGGTCCATCTGTCCGAACTGGCGCTTCCAGCGGTGGAAGCTCACCTCGGAGATGTTGTGCGCCCGGCACACCTCGACGGCGTTTTGCCTCGGTCAGCCTCGCGGAGAATGCGGATTTTATCTTCGGTCGTGTATCGCTTGCCTTTCATCGTGTCTGGGTCCTTTCGTTGGCCCCAGACTAACTCAGCGCCCGACTCGAAAAAGCGAAGTCACGTCAC
>CAHJWO010000032.1 GCA_903642295.1 PVC group bacterium
GGATTGCTCCTGGCGGCGGTCGCGTTGGCGCTGCTGTCGGCGGTGGAACTGGGCGTCCGGGAACGGCCGGGCCGCAGGATGCTTGCGGCCAACGCGGCAGCGCAGGCCTGCCTGGTTTTCAGCCATCCGGTGGGAGGATTCTATGGGCTGGCTCTCTGCCTGGGAACGGTGTTTGCGGACGGCTGGGTGTACCGTCGATTCCGTTGGTCGGTGATCCTCAGCTACCCGGCGGGCTGGCTGACGCTCGGACTCTGGGGACCGCAACTCCTGCGTCAGGCGGACATCAACCAACCGCGCAGTTGGATTCCCGTCCCGGGCTGGAGGGACCTTGCTACCGTCAACGGCGCCGTCGCGGGAGATCTGGAACGGCTGGGGCTGTTTTTAGGTTTGGCGTGGGCGGCGGCATTCTTGATCGGCCAGCGGGCGTCGGGGGCGGCGGCGCTGCCGGTGGAGAGGTTGCGCGACGAGGCAGCGCGGCGGCGGAACCGGGTGGTCGCACTGGGCTGCACCCTGGTGGGAGTCCTGCCGTTGGTCTGGATTTTTTCGCGGTGGGTGCCGACCAATTCCCTTTTCGTCGCCCGTTACCTCATCGGGGTGAGCGTGGGCTGGACGATTCTCCTGGCGCAGCTTGCCTCGATGGTGCTTGCCCGGTACGACGCCGGGCCGCGATCCGTGCGACTGCCGCTCAAGGCGCTGGTGCTCGCTTTCGCCTTGTGGAACGGGGCCATGCTTTGTGGCAACACCAAACCGGACCGGGTCGGGTGGCTCGGATTTTCGGACGTGGCCTTCGGGCACGAAGAACTGCCCATCGTGTGCCAGCGGGCGCTTGAATACCTTCCCCGCAATCATTATTCGCCGCAGGCGGAGCGGTATTGTTACCTGTTGGATTGGAGCGCAGCGACCACCGCCGACAACCACTTTGCCGCCGCTGGGCCCGAGCAGAAAGTCCTCGCCGGCATCGGGCGAAACTACGGCGAACTTTACCACCACAACATCGTGGATGCAGGGGAGTTCTTGCGCGAGTGCCCGGCGTTTCTGATTCAGGATGATCCGCAAACCCACTGGATCGCCAACCGGCTTAAACGCGAGGAATATACCATCACCCGGTTGACACCGGCCGGCCCCATGGCCGCGCTGGCGCGCCGGACCTATCCGATGCTGCTGGTCGAGAGGAAGGCGGGCAAAGGAGAGGTCGCCGCCCCGGTGAATCTGTCGGCAGCCGCCCGATGAAGCCGGTTAGCGGTTGCGCAGCAGCGGCACCCGGACGCCGCCCGCGCCGCCGTCGCGCTTGTCGGCCAGCGCGGCCATGATACCCCCGGCCACCGCCACGAGCGCGGTGGTCGCAAACGCCGCCAGGCCGACGGTCAGGATGCGCTGCTGATTGGCTTCTTCGCGGGCCTCGCGGATGAGGTCCAGGATCATGAAGCGGATTTCCCGTGCTTCCAGCGGGGTAATGTCGGGACGGTCCAGGCGCGTCTTGAGAACATTGATCGCCAGGTCGATGTGGTTGAGGACCTTGTGCGACAGGCCGGATTGGTCCAGCGAGAACGCCTTGAGGCCTTCCATCAGGATCATCAGGGACGGATTGAGTGTGCCCATGTAGCCGCGAAAGGTCGGCTCATCGAGGATCTTCTTCGTGAAGTAGGCCGAGAGGACGACCTTGACGGTTTCCGCCGAGGCGCGAAGCGGATCGGGGATGCCGAGCGCCTGGATTTTGCGGAGGATGATTTCGTCGGCCATAGGCTGCTTCTGCTGGCAGGGACTTTAAGGCAAGCGCCGGAGAAGTCCAATCATTGCGGGCAGCGAAAACACGGCCAAACAGGCCGTGAGATGCGCTAGAAGGGGGCAACCCTTCATCCCCGAAACTTATGTCCGATCCGAGAAACGTTCAGCACGACAAGAAGGTCATCAACGAAAAGCTCAAGCACGGCGAAGACCTGACCACCGGCGCAGCCCACGTCCCGCAGCCCGGCAAGAAGACCGCTGCCGAAAAGCCGCACGGCGCACACAAGGAAACCGACGCCGAGAAGGCGGGCGGAAGCGTCGCGGAACCGACGGTTTGATGGTCAAAAATCCGCGCGGGGAATTCCTGCGCGGAAAATAGCAATCAATCGGGATTTACGTCGCAGCTAACGCAGGCGTCGAAGATGTTGCAACGCTTTGACGTTGAAGCATCCCCGGCTTTCAATTCCGGGTTTTCATCCCGGCTTTTTCGTCCCAATGCAGGGGTTCGCCCATCTTCGGGAGGGGTGATTCCTTGTTCGGGTCGATGGTGACGCCCTGCGGCCAGTCGGGCGGGCAGATGGCGATGTAGCGGGCGTAGCCGCCCGTGCCGCCGCCAAACTTCGGGTAGCCGATCTCCACCAGCGCACCGGTCTCGGGCACCTGATCCAGGTTACAGACGCCCTCGGCCTGGGTGTAGCCGTTGCGCAGCAGCCACGCCTCGCCTTCGAGGTCGGGCGTGGTGTCGGTGTCGAGCGCCTCGTGGCCGTGGAAGAGGATGTGCCGCCGGAGGTGCAGAAACTTGAGGGCGTCGAGGGTGACGCCCGGGAATTTTTCCTCCGTGGCGAGCCTGGGGTCCGGCCAGCGTTTGGACCAGTCCGAACGGATGAACACGACGCTGCCCTCGGGAATGGGGCCGTGGAGTTTTTCCCAGGCTTCGATGTCCGCGACGGTCATCTGGTAGCCGGGGTCGGTTTTCACTTTGTCCACGATGGAGATGACCACCAGCGGGCGCACCGCGAAGGTGGGCGGCAACTCGTCGATGGCGGGGTAATCGGGGTTCCAGTGAGCGGGCGGGTCGAGCTGGGTGCCGAGCTGGTCGGTGGAAAGGGTGTAGGCGCTGGCCTCGAAATTGTCGGTCTTATAGGCGTAGGGCTGGCCGGTCTTGGGATTGAGCGTGCGCGCGAATTTCGACGGCGCGAACCCCGCCCAGACCGGGATGGACGGGGTGATGGTGTGGGTCAGGTCCACGTACTTCGCCGGGCGGAAGTAGCGCGCGTACACGTCCCAGAGCGAGTGCGGCGCGGCGTCGGGGGATTGCTGGGCGCGGGCGGTAGCGACGGCAAGGAGGGAGCCGAGACCGAGCGTGAGGGCGAGGAGGCGGAGCGGCGTTTTCATGGAGGCGGATGGTCGGCGGGAACTGGCAGCAAGTTGATTCAACGCGCGGGGACAGGGGGCGTCAAGCGGCAGGGTAGGAGCAGCGAATTTTCACGCTCTCTTTACGCTGTCATTCTGAGCGAGCCTCGGGCGAGTCGAAGGACCTTCCGGCCTGCGGCAGCGAAACGCCACTGGCCAGTTTAACGCCGCATTGCCACGCCACGTTGGCCTCCGGCGGCGGAAGGTCCTTCGACTCGTCCGAGGCTCGCTCAGGATGACAGAGCTTTTGAGGCGTCAGCCCTGCGTCAAGCGGGCGCTTGCTGCGGGCATGGTGCAGGCGTAGAAATTTCCCGGCAATGTGGACGAAATTTTTCCTCGCAGCCGCAATTTTGTGGGTCGGTGCCTGGCCGGTGGCAGCGGCGGAAGCGCGGACGGAGTTCTACGTGGATAACCACGGGTGGCACAGCGGAATCATCGTGCCGCGCGCGGCGATCCCGTGCGGGGCCTGGCCGCCGGGGGTCGTCGAGCGCGACTTCGCGGGTTGTGCTTATCTGGAACTGGGTTGGGGGGATCGGAAATTTTATCTGGCGAAGAAACCCGGCGTGCTGCTGGCGCTGGGCGCCGCGCTGGTGCCCGGTCCGAGCGTGCTGCACATCGCCGGGTTTGGGCCGGAGTTGGCGCACGCCCACGCCTGGAGCGAGGTGGTCGCCGTGCCTTGCACACACGCGGAACTGGCGGGTTTGTGCCGTGACCTGGGCCGGAGTTTTGACACGGATGCGCGGGGCAGGGTCGGGCGGATCGGGTCCGGGTTGTACGGTCGGCGGAGCGGGTTTTATCCGGCCCGGGGTTCCTACTGGATCGGGAACACCTGCAATAACTGGACAGCGCGTGAGATGCGGGCGGGTGGGTTGCCTGCGGACACCAGCGTGTTCGGAGCGTTCACGTCGGGGCAGGTGGTGGCGCAGGCGCGACGGATGCACACGCCGAAGCACTGATCCTGTGGGGTGTTGAGGACAGAAACAAGAAGTCCCATTTTTCGGGCGTGCTTGGAAAGGCATGTCTCGCACGTCTTGGAAAGCGGGTGAGAAGTTGCCGAACCAAGGGAGGGCTCTCCGAGCCCTGCCCTGACTGTCTGTCGGCATCGGGCGACCTGACTCCAACGTTCCCCAAAGAAGCAAGGGCAGGGCTCGGAGAGCCCTCCCTCCCTCGGTGGACGCTGCCGTCGCCACTTCGCACACGCTTTCCTGGCCTCAAAATGCCTCAGGGGATTTACGCAGGGAATTTACGTAGGTAATTTCCCTGATATCTCTTGCAAAAGCCCCTGATTTTACGCAGTCTGCCAGCGGCGATGGCGGGACCGGCGGTGCAGGCCGGGGTGAGTGTCCTTCTCCTCCCTCCGATGAAAGCGCGTTTCAAGCAGGTCCAACACCACCTTGAGTCGGTCGGCTGCCGTGTCCTGGCCGGGTTGATCCCAAGGCTGCCCCGGCGGGTTTGTTTACGGCTGGCCGATTTGCTGGGCACCCTGTTTTTTCGGTTCGACCATCGGAACCGCGCCGTGGCATTGGAGAATCTGCGGCTCGCGCTCGGCGATGAGCTTGACGCGGCCGAACGCCACGAGATTGCCCGGAAATCCTCCCTCAATTTTGCCCGCGCCATGCTGGATCTTTTCTGGGGGCGGAACCTCACGGCGGAAAATTACACCCGTCACATCACGGCGGTGGGCTTCGAGCCCGCCCGGGAGATTCACGCGCGGGGCGAGGGCGTCATCTTCCTGGCCATGCACGGGGGGAGCCACGAATGGCTCGCCCTGGGCATCGGTTTTGCCGGCGTCCCGGCGACCATGGTGGCCCGGGACTTCAAGACTTCCTCCCTCGACACCGTGTTCCGCACGGCGCGGGAGCAGTCGGGCAACCGGTTCGTCGGGCAGCGCCAATCGCTGCTGAAAATGCTGCGAACCGTCCGGCGGGGCGGGGCGACGGGTCTGCTGCTCGATCTCGCGCTGCGCCTGAACCACCCGGGACAGGTCATCGACGCCTTCGGGATGAAGATGTACGTGACGTTCCTGCATACCCTGCTGCACACGCGCGGGGGCGGGGCTATCGTGCCGGTCACCAACGTGCCGCACCCGGATGGGACGTGCACCGTGACGGGGCATCCGCCGCTGGAGTTCCCGCCCGGGGCCAGCCCGAACGAGATCACGCAAATCTGCTGGGACTTTTTCGAGCCGTTCATCCGGGCGCGGCCGGACCTCTGGCTCTGGAACTACAAGCACTGGCGGCACAAACCGCGGGACGCGGGCAGGGAGTACCCGTTCTATGCGCAGGCTTCCAGACAGTTCGAGGAGATTTTGGCGGGAGAGCCGATCCTGGAACGCGTTCCGGTAGGGTGAGCTTTTACGGCCGATCCGAAAACCCGCGCGCGCTTTCTTGCGCCCCTGCCGGGGCTTTGACCAGAGGGGCAATTCCCCGGGGCTCACGCCTTGGGCCAAGTTCTTGCGCCCCGGCCGGGGCTGGCGCAGTTCACCAGTTAGGTTTTGGAGCGGATTGCAATTGGACAAGCTTCCCGCGAGGGCGACGGTTGCCAGACGGTCAGGGACGGCTAGGACAGCCGTCCCTACCTCGTTGGGCACGGGCCGCTCCGAACGAAATCCGCTCTAGCCAGCGCACGTTTCACCCGAGACAAATGGGACGGCCGGGACGGCCATCCCGACCTTTTCCCGGTAGCGGCGCAGGGCAGCCGGGACGACCCAGAGCAGGAGTGCGGGCAAGAAGATCACGGAGTTTTGCAGGTAGATCTCGTCGGCGTTGAGAAAGCCCCAGTTGTAATACAACACGAAGGCGACGGTGGGCATCCAAGCCAGCCATTGGTTGCCCAGGAAGGGCAAGAAGAGCGCCAGCCACGTGAAGTACCAGTCCACGGCGGGCGAGAGTGTGCCCATCACCAGCGCCGCGACGCAGGCGCACCGCCGCAGGTCGCTGCGCTCGTCCGCCGGGGGCTTCCAGTAGGCCCAGGCCGCGACGGCGGCGAACAGGGCCACCACCAGCAGCGCGAACACCCGGTAGGGCGGGATGCCATGGGAGAGCAGCCAGCCGGAGGGCAGCATGTTCAGGACGTAGAAACGGTCGCCGTTCTGGATGCCTTCCTCCGCCGTGTAGGCGGGCAGAAAGCCCAGCGCGCCCCGCAGCGAGAACGTCAGGACGTAGGGCAGGTAGCCCAGCACCACCGTGGCCGCGAAGGCGGCGGGCATCCGCCAACCCCAGCGCCACCGCCGCCACAACGCCGGGAACAGGACCAGTGGAAAGAGCTTGGCCATCACGGCGAATCCGAGGGCCGCGCCGGTGGCGAGCGGCCGGTCCCGCCGGTGCATGAGCAACGCCAGCGCCACCCCGGCCAGCATGATGGCGTCGCAGTGCGCCCCGCACGCGAACTCCCACAGACAAAGGGGCTGCCAGGCGTAAAGCAGAACCCGTTGCGCGGGCAGGGCGTAGGCCTGTAACAGGGCGACGAGGAAGCAGATCGTCAGCGCCTCGAAGAGGACCATCGTGACCCGCACGCACTTGATGGTTTCCCGGAACCGCGTGAGGGCGAAGAACACCCACTGCGCGGCGGGCGGGTAGATCGTCCGCGCGTATTTCTTGCGGTTGATGTGGGGATAGATCTTGTGGTCGCGCAGGAATTTGAGCGCCGGATCGGAGGGGAGGTAGCGGTAGGGATTGATGCCGTGCGCCTGCACGCGGCCGTCCCAGACGTAGCGGTAGGGATCGGTGGAAAGGTACACGTCCGTGTTGAGCGGCCCGAGGCGGAACAGGGCGGCGAAGGCGAGGGCGAGGCAGAGCGTGGAGCGGGCGGGGGGCGCGCGCCAGACGATCCACGAGGCGAGGAAGTACGGCACCATCAAGCCAAACGCCCCGGCGAGGAAGGAGTTCATCCGGCCCCAGTTCACGTCGTGCCGACCCTTGAGCGTGAGGACGAGCATCGCCGCGCCGAGCACGAGCAGCGCGGCGTTGGCGACGGCGGTGGAGAAGACCGGCGCGCCGGGGGCGGGGCGGCGGGCGGACGACGGCGGGGTGGGCTCGGCGACTGGTACGCTCATCGAGGGTGCGCAGAGGGTGTCAGGGCCTCACGCAGAAGGCGGGAATCGTCCGCAGATTACGCGGATTTGCGCAGATGGGAAGAAGGAAGAAACCAAGGGTCGGAGATCCGCTCACAATCCCGCGTGGCCTCGCTCTGGCGATCACCTCCGAGACGCTGGTTCTGCGTCGTCGCTGGAATTTCCTCCGACTGCGCTGTCGTCACCTGCCACGTAACGATGCCGCCGAGCGTGTGGCGGTGCGCTGGCAGTATCTTCCGCTGCGGAATTGGTTGGACAAGATCTTTACTGATCACCCTGTCTGCTAATAAGCCGCATGATTGGCAATGGCCTGGTGGATTACGACTCCGCCCAGATACCCTGGAACATTCAAAGCGGGTGAAGAGCTTAACGTCAGATTCATCACTTGACCCGAGGTGTTATTAAAAGCGGCGATCTTGGCTATATTTCGTACGTTGACGTTTTGATTCAGGTGGAGGCGGATCAAGAGATGTTCAACATCAACTCCTCCCGCCAACCCGAGATTATTGGGCTGACGAGCGACCCCGTTAATGAGTACTCTATATACATAGATTTTGATCGCTCCGAGCGTCGCATTGTTAAAGCCCCATTCGCGAAGGGTTGCCACCCTTGGTCCAAAGCGGCCTTGTACGTCGGCGGCTGTTCCGACATAGACCTGGCGGGAGGTGAGATCGTTACGGATCACGTATAAGCGGCCCGCCGTCTCCAAAGCGGGGTTTGCGGTGGTATATCCCGCATTCTTCACAACCCTATGTTTTCGGTGTAAAACGAGATTGATGTCGATCGGCATGGTGGTGCCCTCTAAAATTTTTCAATTCATTGGCCTGTACGGTCACAAATAGTCAAGGAGAAAAATCTGCTAATGGCGAGCAGTATTTCGCGGGTTTATCGCTTGAGAAGGGTGTCCCGCCCGCGCTCTTTTCGGAGTCCGTCGTCGGAGGGGACAGCCGGAGACGGCGACCCAACAGGGTAGTCTCAGCCCTGCCTTGCCTTCAGACCGCCGTTTCCGGCCAGAGGCGGCCCCGGCCTTCGGCGGTAAGGAGGCTGGCGAGGAACTCGCGCGTGCGCGGGGCGGGGTAGCCGCCCGCCTGCGCGCGGGTGGAATCGCCGCCGAAGAGTTCTTCCCAGAGCAGACGGAGCGTCGCGCGGTCGTCCACGTCATACCACGTCGGGAGAACGACGGTTTCCAGGCCGAGTTCGGCGGCGCGCGCCAACGTTTGCGGGGTGACGTGTTCGGTGCTCCAGGTGATGTCCTCGAAAAGACGTTTGTGGGCGGCTTTGACGCCGATAAGGTAGTAACCGCCGTCCTCGCTGGGGCCGAGAACCACGCGGTCGCCGGGTTGCGCGAGGGCTTCGACGGCGGCGGCCAGGGCGGCGGCGGGCAGGGTGGGGCTGTCGGAGTCGATCAGGCAAACCGACCCGTAACCGACAGCCAGCAGGTCTTCGACCGCGCCGAGCAGGCGGGTGCCGAAGTCGCCGTCGCGCTGGGCGATCATCGTGAAGCCGTCGGGCAGGAGGCCGTCGAAGGCGGCTTCGAGGCCGGTGGGCGTATAAACGGCGACCCCCGCCGCCGGGGCACCACCGCCGCCCGGCGCGTGAGCACTGACGACGTGGGCGATGTTGGCCGTGGTATCCCGCAGGAAACAGGTGCTGATGGCGGCGGCTTCCTCGGGGGTGAGGGGCGGGGAGAGGCGGGTCTTGCTCGCCCCCGGGCGCGGGGCCTTGATCATCATGGCGAGGGCGCAGGTGCCAGGGGGGACGGTGATGCCCTCGGGGAAAGGAGTGCGCGGGTCGTGGATCGGGTAGGGCATCGGAGGAAGTCGGAAGTGGGAAGGCGGAACGCGGAAGTGGAAAGTAATACTACTACCGCCACTATGGTGTTCCTCAAAACGCCGCGTGGAAAGGTCCTTTGGCTCGTTTGGCTTCGCCGATTTGCCTTCGGCTCCCTTCGATTCGCAGACTCGGTTCACTCGCTCAGGATGATAGGGAAAAAGGGCAGAGAATGCCATATCATAACGGAAGTGGATAAAAGCCAGCCTGGAAAAAGCATCCCGATCTTGCCGAATCGGAAGGGCAACCGTAAAGTCGGTCCATGAGCAGCCAATCTGCCTTTCAGCGCGGCGTTGGCCCGCTGCTCCAACTCCTGCTTTCCGGCAAGGAAGAAGCCGTCCTGTCCATCGCGCCGGATGAAGTCTTGCGTGAACGCATCGAGATCCTTGCCGCCAAGTCCACCGAAGACCGCTTGAGCAAGGAAGAAAGGGCGGAATATGCCGGTTACGCACAGGCCAACAAGTTCGTCGCCATCCTGCGCCGTGAGGCGCGGACCAGGCAGGCCGGCGTGGTCCCGTGACCAGAGTCACAAAAAATCTGGTGCGCCAACGGGCGGCCAGCCGGTGCGAATATTGCCGCTTGCACCAGGACGACTCACCATTAGCCACTCTCCATATCGAGCACATCCGACCGCGCAAGCACGGCGGCTCTGATCACGAAGGGAACCTGTGCCTCGCTTGCATTGACTGCAACCTGCACAAAGGCTCAAACCTCACCGGCATCGACCCCGAGACGCAAACAGTCACCGAATTGTTTCACCCACGCCAACAAAAGTGGGAGACTCATTTTGCTTGGGACGGGGTCCTCCTTGTCGGGAAAACCGCCGTTGGGCGCACGACGGTCGAAGTGCTGGCGATGAACTCGGACGATCAACTCGAATTGCGAAGCATCGTTTGATCAAATCGTGTAGTCCTCGCTCCTCGCTTGCGCCTTGGTTGCGGTATCCCTGGCGTCAGCGTTGGCAGAGCCTTTTTCGCAGATAGCGTATTGATAGTGCGCGTCCTGCCAGCGCCAGACGCTGCGCCAGGGCTGCGACATCACGAGCGATCCAAAGACATCGGGTGGGAGAACCGTCGCGTTCGGCGGCTCGCGGTAGGCGCGGCTGCGGTAGTCGCCCGCGAGGGTCATCAGGTTGGCGAGGCCCCACATGATCGCCAGGGGAATCGCCGTCCGCAGGCGGCTGCTCGGCTCGGCGATGAAACATCGCCCACCCGAACTCATCACGCGGTGCATCTCGGCGAGCGCTTGCTCGCGTTGCGGTAAAATCGTGAACAGTCGCACGCAGAGCAAGGCGTCCACGCTCTCGCTCGGGAGGTCGAGGCTGAGCGCATTGGATTGCTCGAAGCGCACGTTTTCCAGTTGGCGGTTTTTGGCGTTGCGGCGGGCGCGGCGAAGCTGCTGCCTGGAGCGGTCGATGCCCAGCACGTCGAGTTGCCGGAAACGCTCGCCGAACTGGCAGCAATAGAAACCCGGGCCGCAGCCGAGTTCCAGCAGGCGGCTGCCGGGGGGCGGGGGCCCGGCGGGCCAAAGCGCGGCGGCGATGCCGTCCGTGTCGTCGCGGAAAAGGCGCTCGCGGAAGAAGGCGTAGAGCCAGCCGAAACGCTCGAAGAGGCTTTCCGGCGGCTCGGGCGTGGGCAGCGGGGCGTCGCCTTGAACGGGCATCAGCGGCGGATTCATTCTCGGTAAATTCGGGTCGGCTGCCATGCTCAATCGCTCCTTTGACGCCCGGTGCGCGGGTGAAATTCAAACCCGTTTGCCGTCGGCCAGAACGGCAGCCCCCAAGTAGCAAGTTTCCCGGAGTTTTCCAAGCGTGAAGAAAGGAAAGCGGGCGGCACGAGAAGACACTGTCTTCCTTTCCGTCCGGGACACCCGTTCGGATGCGGGGATGCGAAGTGTTCCTGTATGAAGAAGTTCGGCATCCTGTGGGCAGCGTGGCTGCTCGTCGCGCCGGTCGTGGCCCGGGCCGAGGGCGGGGGCGACATCAAGGGGATGCGCATCGAGCCCGCCAGCGTGCCCATCCTCGTCGTCGGCAAAGCGCGGCTAACCGTGGAGTCACTGGAGCGCGGCGAGGGCGGGCTGCACGCGCCCTACCGCGTGGACGTCCAGGGCCTGCCGACCGGCGGCGAGGACGGGAAATTTACCATCACGCTGACCGACGCCGATTTTGACAAGCTCGCCGATGGGAAAGCGTTCAATTTCAGCGGGCGGGCGGTCAGCACGGACGGCAACGAGAGCCATGTGCGCGGGACGGCCACGCCGTCGTCCGGCGACGGCGGGGCCGTCAAGATCAAGGTGGAGAGCAAACGGGGGATGCTGGTTTTCCTGACGACTTATCGGCTTGTGCGGTAAACGCGGGCGGGAAGCTCCCGGTTTCGAGGGACCAGGCATCCAAGGAGAGGAAAAAGCGGAAAGCTTGCAGTGGAAGGAAACAGATCGCTGCAACCGTCGGCTGGTGGGAGGTTTGACGAGTGGGGATTATTCCTGATTTCCTGCCCAGGCTGCTGCGACCACCGGGGAGATCATTCCAGGAAATGGCTACCGCAGAGCGGCGTGGCACCCGGGACGGCCTCAAAACTGCTCCATAGAGGGTGAATTGTCGTCATGACCGCTCCTTTGCCACCCGATGAGGAAGACCGGCTGCTGACCCTGGCCCGATACGAGGTGCTCGGGACGGAGCCGGAACCGGCGTTCGACCGTCTCACCAGTCTGGCGGCGCGGTTGTTCCATGTGCCCGTGGTGTTGATCTCGCTGGTCGGTGAAACCACGCAATGGCTGAAGTCTCACCACGGCACCTCCCTGTGCGAGACGGACCGGGACGTTTCCTTTTGCGTGCACGCCATCGTGCTGCCGCCGGAAGCGGGGGTGCTCGTCGTGCCCGACACCACGCTAGACGAACGTTTCGCCGACAACGCGATGGTAGCGGGGCCGCCGGGCGTCCGTTTCTACGCGGGGGCGCCGCTGCGGACCCCCGGCGGGCAGGTGCTCGGCACGTTTTGTTTGCTCGACACCGCACCTCGTGTGTTCTCCGACGAGGACCAGGCCGTGCTCGCCGATCTGGCCGCCACGGCGATGGACGCCCTCGAACTGCGGCTCGCCGCGATCCGCCAACGGGAAGAGGCCACGGAACGCCGGCGCGCGGAGGAAGCCCTGCGCCGCAGCGAGGCGACCCTGCGCAAGGTCGCCGCCAGCACGCCCGGCATGGTCTATCAGTATCTCTGGAAAGGGTTGGGCGATTTTTCGTTTCCCTTCGTCGGCGAGGGCTGCCGGGAGTTTTTTGGCGTGGAGCCGCAGGAGTTGTACGACCGCCCGCTGTTGATCCGGGACGTGCTCACGCCCGCCGACCTCCGGACGATGCAGGACGCCATCGTGGAGTCCGCCCGTACGTTGGTGCCTTGTAATTACGAGGTTCCGTTCCGCGCGCCGGACGGGTCCACGCACTGGATGCAGGGCATCTCGCGGCCGGAACGGCTGCCGGACGGCGGCACGCTCTGGAACGGGATGCTGCTCGACGTGACGGAGCGTAAGCGCGCGCAGCAGGAACTCGAAGACAGCCACACCCTGTTCAGCGCCGTCATCAACGGGACGACGGACGCGGTTTTCATCAAGTGCCTGGAAAGCACCTATCTGCTCATCAACCCGGCCGGGGCGGCTTATCTGGGCAAGCCGGCGGAGGAAATCATCGGGCTCAAGGACGACGATTTTTTCTCGCCGGAAACGGCCCGCCAGACGCGCGAGCATGATCTCCAGGTGATGCAAACGGGTCGTTCGCACACCTACGAGGACCACGACGTGGTCGCGGGAGTTTCCCGGGCGTTTCTAGTCACGAAGAGTCCGTACCGCGATGCCGCCGGGAATCTGCTGGGCATCATCGGGATCGCGCGCGAGACCACCGAGCAGCGGCGGGCCGCCGAGGCGCTGGGCGCGGCCAAGGAAGAGGCGGAGCGCGCCAACCACGCCAAGAGCGATTTCCTGAGCCGCATGAGCCACGAGTTGCGCACGCCGCTCAACGCCATCCTGGGTTTCGGGCAACTGCTGGAGATGCACGAACTGCCGCGCCAGGGAGCCGAGAGCGTGGGACACATCCTCAAGGCGGGGCGGCATCTGCTCAAACTCATCGACGAGGTGCTGTCCATTGCGCGCATCGAGGCGGGGCGGATCAATCTCTCGGTGGAAGCCGTGTCGCTGGACGAGGTGATGCGCGAGTGCCTGAGTCTCGTCGGGCAAATGGCGCGGGAGCGGGACGTGCAGTGCGAGGACCTTTGCCAGTGCGAGCCGACGGTCCATGTCCTGGCGGACCGGCAGCGGTTGCGGCAGGTGTTGCTCAATCTGCTGTCCAACGCCATCAAGTACAATCGGGCGGGCGGGCGCGTGAGTATCCATTGCCACCAAGTGCCGCCCGCCGGGGGCGCGGATGGCCAGCCGACCCGGCTGCGGCTGGAAGTGACGGACACGGGCATCGGCCTGAGCGCGGAAGAAATCGGCCGCTTGTTCACGCCGTTCGAGCGGCTGAAGGCCGAGCATAGCCTGACCGAAGGCACGGGCCTGGGGCTGGCGCTGAGCAAGGGGTTGATCGAGGCGATGGGCGGCCGGGTCGGCGTGCGGAGTGTGTTGGGCGAGGGCAGCACCTTCTGGGTGGAGTTACCTTTGGCGGAAAGCCCGCTCGCGGCGGTCGGGCGGCTGGTGGAGGCCCTCCCGGTTGTCCCGCCAGAGGGGTGCCAGGGGACGATGCTCTACATCGAGGACAATCTTTCCAATTCGCGGCTGGTCGAGATGTTGCTCGAAGCGCATCCCGGGGTGGAATTGCTGGGCGCGGAACAGGGTTCGCTGGGCTTGGAAATCGCGCGGAGCCGACGGCCCGACCTGATCCTGCTCGACCTGCATTTGCCCGACCTGCCGGGTTGGGAGGTGTTGGAAGCGTTGCGGGCCGACCCGCGCACGCGGGACATCCCGACGGTGATCGTCAGCGCCGACGCGACGCCCAACCGGATTGAGCGGCTCATGAAAGCCGGAGCGAGCGATTATCTGACCAAGCCGATTGACGTGCGCGCGTTGCTGACCGTGTTGCACGAGTATCTGCCGGATTGTCCGCAGGAGGCGTGAAAGATCCAGGAATTCTTGGATCTTCCTCCGGCGGATTTTCGTTGGGGGGCGCTATCCCTTCTGGTTCAGGAACAAACCGGTGGAGTAGCCCAACCAAACCGCCACGAGGCAGGCCGTGACCGAGCCGAGCACGTTCCACAGGGCAAGCCACGGAGCACCGACGCGCAGCAGGTCGAAGGTTTGCAGGCTGAACGAGGAGAACGTCGTGTAACCGCCGCAGACGCCCACCATGAGCAGGAGCCGGATCCCTTCCGGCGCGGCCCAGCGGCCCCCCGGGGCCAGCGTCGCCGCGAGCACGCCGATCAGGAACGAGCCGGTGACGTTGATGAGGAGCACCGCAAAGGGAAACGGCGAAGCGTGCCGGGCCACAACCCATTCCGCGACCCAAAAACGGGCCATGCTGCCGAGGGCTCCGCCCAGGGCGATCCAGAGGTAGTTCATGGACGGCATCTTTCTCTTTCTTTCCGGGTGAAACCCCGACTTCCTTCTCACCATGACACAAAAGGAAGAGGTGCGCGTCAACGGCTGATCGTGCTACGCTTCGAGCTGGATGGCGATGGAAATCGAGCGCAAATTTTTGGTGCCGACGCTGCCGGATGTTCTGGAACGGTATCCGGCGTCCGTGATTGATCAGGGGTATCTCGCCTCTACGCCCGGAGGCGTGGAGGTGCGGATTCGCCGCCGGGGCGAGGCGTGTTTTCTGACGGTCAAGCACGGCGCAAAGATGAGCCGGACCGAGGTGGAGGTGCCGATTACCCCGGCGCAGTTCGCGGAACTGTGGCCGTTGACGCACGGTCGGCGCGTGCGCAAGACCCGCTCCGAGTTGCCCGGCGAGGGTGGGCTGACCATCGAGTTGGACGTGTACGCGGATGCCCTGGAGGGGTTGTGGACTGCCGAGGTGGAGTTTGCGGATGAAGCGGCGGCGCGGGCCTTTCAGCCGCCGGAATGGTTCGGGCGGGAGATCACGACGGACCCGGATTACCGGAACGAAAAGCTGGCGCGGGAGGGAAAGCCTTGAAAACGAACAAGGAATTCCAGGAGCCAGGAAAGGTCCAGAATTCAAGAGAATAAACGGCAAGGCGAACGCTTTGTTGTGGCAAGGGGGACGACAGAGAAAATAGCGCACCGAATGCTATCGTAGAAGGGGTTATCCCTTCGTCGCCAGCTTCTTTGCTTGATCTTTGCGCGGCTTCCTCCTTCCTTGAAACCCGGATCTTGAACCTTCCTTGGAGCCTGGTTCTTGAAGCTTGAAACTTTCCTCCCCTATGTCCTTTGAGCTTGCCCGTGAGGAGTCGCTGGCGGAAAACGCCGGGCGGCTGGCGCGCACCCGGCTGGATCGCATCCTGGGCGCGCTCGCGGTCATCGACGACGCGCCGCCCTCGGCGGAAGCCGTTCATGAGTGCCGGCGCGATTTGAAGAAACTGCGCGCCCTGCTGCGGCTGGCGCGCTCGTCGCTCGGGCGCGAGGTTTACCGACAGGAAAACGCCGCCTTCCGCGACGCCGGCCGCGTACTCTCCGCCGTGCGCGATGCCCAGGTGCTCCGGCACACCTTCGATAAATTGCGCGCCGAACTCGCGGGGACGGTTCCCGCCGACACCACGACGGCGCTGCAAGGGGGTTTGAACGACGCCGTGGCACAAGCGGAGGCGACGCTCGGTCCCGGCGGACGGTTGCCGGAAGTGATGGCGATTCTCACCGGAGCGCGCGGGCGGGTGGAGCACTGGCCGCAACCCGGAAAGGTCGGCGATTCCTGGCGCAAGCCGGGCCGTGGACTGGTGAAGGTGTATCGGCGCGGACGCGATGCCATGCGGCGGGCAGCGGGCAGATTCGCGGAGGAAGGGGATTTCCACGAGTGGCGCAAACAGGTCAAGCACCTCGCCTATCAGTTCCGGCTGCTAAGTCCGCTCTGGGGCAAGGCGTTCAAGGACCACAAGAAGCTCGCGGAATTGAGCGACCTACTGGGCAACGAACACGATCTCGCCGTGCTGGCGGTCACCCTGTTCCGGCAGCAGCCCGAGCCGGCGGACGCCGTGGCCGACATTTACCGGCACATCGGAATCCAACGTCGGGAATTACAGCACGCCGCGCTCAAGATGGGTCGTCGGCTATATCGGGAAAAGCCGCGCCGGTTCGAGCAGCGGCTCAAGCGACATTGGCAGCAATGGCGTTCCGATGGGGAGTGATCCAAAGTCGCCTTCGCCTTCAGGGCTCCCGGCGGCGGACGAGATTTTTTGTGCGCTGATCACAATATCTTGTGGCGATGAGGCAATTTCTTGACAAGTTCTCCCCAAATTAGGTTAGAGTACGAAACTGCTGGACGTGTCGCTCGTTCCAACGAAGATCGCGGCAGCCCGTTTGACCCTTGCCCCGCCCGTATGAAATTCCATCTCAGCAAAGAAAAACTGCTCGAAGGTTTGCAGCAGGTCCAAAGCGTCGTCAGCACCCGCACGACCCTTCCGATCCTCTCCAACGTGCTCCTGCAAACCAACGGCAAGGGCATCAACATGACCACGACCGACCTGGACGTGGGCGTGCGCTGCAACATCGAGGCCGAGATCACCGAGGCCGGGGCCACGACCCTGCCCGCGCGCCGTTTGTTCAACATCATCCGCGAGCTGCCCTCCAGCGACGTGCAGTTCGAAAGCGACGCCAAGAACGTGGCCTCCATCCATTCCGGGCAAAGCTTTTTCAAGATTCTCGGGCTGCCCGAGGAGGAGTTCCCGCCCTTGCCCAAGTTCGAGGGGGCCAAGGTTTATACGCTGCGCCAGGGCCAGTTGAAGGACGCGCTCAAGAAAACCAGCTACGCCATTTCGACGGACGAAACGCGCTACGTGCTCAACGGCATCCTGTGTTCGTTCAAGGAAGGCAAGCTGACGCTCGTCGCCACGGATGGACGGCGGCTGGCGATGGTCGATCTGGAATTGGAAATCGCGCCCGGCAAGGAAGCCAGCGTGATCATCCCGGCCAAGGCGATCAACGAGTTGCAGCGGCTGTTGAAGGACGACGGCGAGATTGAAATCCGGCTGGGCGAGAACCAGGTGGCCTTTGAATTGAACGGCACGCTGCTCGTTTCCAAGCTGATCGAGGGGAACTATCCCAACTACCGGCAGGTGATCCCGAACGAGGCCAAGGAGCGGATCGAGCTGGAGCGCGAGACATTCCTGAACGCCGTGCGACGCGTGTCGTTGCTGACGAGCGAGAAGTCCAATTCGCTGAAATTGATCTTCACCAAGAACAACATCGACATCGCCGCCAACAGCCCGGAGATCGGCGAGGCGAAGGAGTCGTTGCCGGTGAAGTACGGCGGCAAGGATTTCACCATCGCGTTCAACCCGGAGTTCCTGATGGCTCCGCTGCGCAACCTGCCGGAAGACACGGTGTATCTGGATTTGATCGACGAGATGAGCCCGGGCGTTATCAAGATCAACACGAGCTTCCTGTACGTGTTGATGCCGATGCGCATCAGTTATTGAGGGCAGGCTGCCCAGCAAGGTCCCGACGCCTGTCCCGACTGTCTGGCAATCGCCCCCGCTGCCAGGGGCAGGGCTCACCGAATGGCAACCCGTTCTAGTGTAACGAGCAGAAAGCCAGGTCCGCGAGATCGGTGAAGTCAGACCTTTCAAGCCAGCCATCCGATGCCGCGCTGTCGCGGCCGCAGCAGTTTCACTCCAGGTCCGACGCGTCTAAATTTCTGTCATCCTGAGCGGAGTGAGGGACGAACGCAGTCGAAGCACCTCTCTGTAATGGACTTCCGGCAAAAATCGGAAACCGTCCGCCGATTGCGCAGATTTCCGCAGATGGGAGGGAGGCAAAGACCACCCAAGCAGTCCCTAGGCTGGCCATCTACGAAAATCGGCGGACTTTTGCCGAAGGTCTATTTAAACGCGTCAGCCCTGGGTCTCACTCCTTCTTCAGGTGGAACGCGACGGCCTGCCGCGCCGCCTCGGCCTTGCCGAGGAAAACGCTGACGAATGTTCCGGGCCGGTCCTTCGACGTAATCCGTTTTGGATTTCGCTCCAACTGGCGGAAAATCTGGTGGCGTTCGCCCGGCCGCCCCGTTGGCGACGATGCTCAACACCGCCGGGTTAGTCGGCTCGCCGTTCCCCGAATTTTTCGAAAAAAGCGTTGTACAAGTGGCAGGCCTCTGGATATATACGGCGAAAAGGAGCCTGCGCCTTCCCCGGAACTGGGGTGCGTACGGAACCGCCAGAGCCAGGGGCCCGATGGGCGGTGCTCGTGTAGAATTTTGTCCCCGTGTTCGCCTTGATTCAACCTCACCTCAGGAATCGCCGCCCGGCTTTGCCGGGCGATGCGGGCGGTCCGGGTGTCTGGCGGGATCGAATGCACGGCAGGATCTGATTTCACGCCCCATGATCGACGTTGCTCTCAAATGCCTCCGGGACGACCTGAACGTCGCATTCAAGCTGGCGGCCTCGGACGGCGGCGGACCCGACCTGGTCGCGTTCGTCGCGGGCGACAAGATCGGCGATTCGGTGGTGTTCACGCTCGGGTGCGTGAGCGTGCTGCTGGTAAAGGTCGAAGAGGAGAACACGCTGCGGCCCGCCGACCCCTACTCCGCAGTCGCGGCAAACGGGACCCGACAAAGGGTGTATCCGGAGATTCGCTTGAACCTGTTCGTCCTGTTCGTCGCGCATTTCGCGGATTACTCCCTTTCTTTGCGCTGGCTTTCGCAGGTCGTCGGATTTTTTCAGAACAAGCCGGTTTTTACCCCGGAGAACTCCCCCTCGCTCGGCCCGGGCGTGGATCGACTGACGGTCGAGTTGCTGACGCTGCCGTTCACGCAGTTGAACGAAATCTGGGGCGCGCTGCGGACGAGCTACCGGCCGTCGGCGTTGTACCGCGTGCGCATGGTGGTGTTCCGCGACGAGGCGGCGGAGACCGTGCCGACCGTCAGCGAGCTAAGGGTGGATTTGCCGTCATGAAATACCTCCCGATCATGGATTTGCGGATCAGGCACGCCTACCACGCGGACGGGCGCTGCGCGGATTTCGTAGTCGAGCCCGGCGACGAAACGCGGCGGCTGCTGGCGGGGTGCCGCTGCCTGATCCAGGCTTTCCCGGACGGCCTCCAGGTACTCGCGGCCACGGCGGACGGCGCACAGCCTTTCCTGCCGTTGCCGACGGGCAAAACGCTGGTCTTTTTCCTGCGCCTCACCAACGACGACTTCCCGCTCTTCACCGACCTGACGGACCTCGAAGGTCAGCCGGCCCCGGTTTTTACCACGGTGGGCGCGGACCAACCGGTCGCCGTGGCCGGCCAAACCCCACCGCAGGCGCTCAAGCTCACCTTCGCCACCGCCGCGCAGACCGAGCGGTTCGTCTTTCCCGCCAACGCGACGAGCGCCGGGTTCGCGCTCGGCGGGCGGCCGCTGGCAGGGGCGACAGCGGCGCAATGCGAGCTGACCGGCCTCGATGCCGCCGCCGTGGCGCTGGCAGAGACGGGACGGGCGATCACGGTGACCGCCGCCCCCAGCCCGCAGGCGCGGGACTTCGCGGTGAGCTACCCGGTGCTCCCGGGACTGCCACCCGGGGTGTTCGCGCGGGTCGAGATCGTCGTCGGGCCGCCCGCCGCACCGGGGGCAGCCACGAGTGCCTATGAGATTCGTTTCAAATCGCGGTCGGCGAAGTGGCGCTACTATCTGGTGAGCCCGCCCGCCGCCGCCTGCGCGTATGCCGTCGATTTCGGCCCGACGGCGAGCTTCGACCCGGCCGTTCCCGACGCCGCCGACCCGGTGGGCCAGGGATTGCTGGCGCAGTACGGCGCCGCCGCCCGGATCGATTGTTTTACCTCCCGGACGCCGGTGCCCGCCGCCGAGGCCGTGCCGACCGGCCTGCGCCTGATGAAGGGAAGCGACGGCGAACCGCTGCCCGCGCCCGCCCTGCGTAACCTTTGCAGCCTGGGCGACAAAGCCCCGGCCTTTTTTTGTGTCGTCCGCCGAATGTAAGCCAACCAACCACCAACCCAGAAACATACCATGCCAGGTGTCTATCGCTCCCCGGGAGTTTACGTTGAAGAAATCGCCACGCTCCCGCCCTCCGTGGCGGAAGTCTCGACCGCCGTCCCCGCCTTCCTCGGCTACACCGAGACGGGCGATGCCTTGAGCCCCACGCGGATTCAGAGCTTGCGGGAATACGAGCAGACGTTTGGCGGGCCGCCCCCGGTGGTCACGAACGTCAATGTCACCAAGGATGCCGCGGGCGCGGCGACGTACAACACTGACCTGCTGAAGGACGGGAGCATTCCATTTTTGTATTACAGCCTGCGCCTGTACTTCGACAACGGCGGCGGGCCCTGCTACATCGTCTCGCTCGGCAGTTACAAGGACAACCCCGCGCTGGATGCGTTCAAAAAAGGGTTGGACGCGTTGCGCACGGAAGACGAGCCGACCCTGATCGTGATGCCGGACGCGACCCGGCTGGCCGACGATTTTTCCGCCGCCTGCGGTGCCGCGCTGGATCATTGCGGCCTGCTGCGCGACCGCTTCGCCGTGCTCGACCTGAAGCAGAACCAGACGGCGGCGGATTTCCGGAAAGTTTCCTCGAATTCGCTGGCGTACGGCGCGGCTTACGCGCCTTTTCTCGATACCTCGCTGGCGTACGCCTACAACGAGGATACGGTGACGATCACGGTGCCGCCCGGGCCGACGACGTTCACCGGCACCGTCGGCGGATTGTCCGTGAACTGCGTCGCCGCGCCCGATAAAACGCCCTCGGTGGCCGTCGCCGGCGGAGCCGGCGTGGTTTTCGCCACGGACGCCACGCCCAAGCTGACGGTCACGGCGGCCACCGGCGCCACCACCAAGGATGTCTCGGACGCCTGGGTGACCTGGAAGGCGGCGAACCCCGGCAGCGTGAACGGGTTCGACATCCTGGCGGGCGATACCACCGCCGTCGCCGTCAAAACCGGGTCGCTGACGGCGCCGGCCACCCCCGCGCTCCCGAAGCTGAGCAGCTTCAAAAACACGGACACGGGCGTTTACAACCAGGTGAAAACCACCCTCAACACCCTGCGCGCGACCCTGCCGCCCAGCGGCGCGGTGGCGGGCATCTACGCCAGCGTTGACCGTGACCGCGGGGTCTGGAAAGCGCCGGCGAACGTCGCAGTGTCCTCGGTGCTCGGACTCGACCGGACCTTCACCAACGACGACCTGGACGGGTTGAATATCGACCCAACCAGCGGCAAATCCATCAACGCCATCCGCAGCTTCACGGGTCGCGGCACGCTCGTCTGGGGCGCGCGCACGCTGGCAGGCAACGACAACGAGTGGCGCTACGTGCCCGTCCGTCGCCTGTTCATCATGATCGAGGAATCCTCCCTGAAGGCGACCGCCTTCGCCGTCTTCGAGCCGAACACGGCGGAGACGTGGCTGAAGGTCGAGGCGATGATCGAGAGCTTCCTCTACGGGCTCTGGGAGCGCGGCGCGCTGGCCGGCACGAAGCCGGAGGACGCCTACTTCGTCAACGTCGGGCTCGGCACGACCATGACCGCGCAGGACATCCTGGAGGGCCGCATGATCGTCAAGGTCGGCGTCGCCGCCGTGCGCCCCGCCGAGTTCATCATTTTGCAATTCAGCCACAAGTTGCAGGTTTCCTGAGCCCCCGCAACGCACTCTGATTTTCGCACACCCAAGAGTCATTTATGGCCATCACCAAAGACGAAATTTGCAAAAGCTACCCGCTGCCGGTCTATAACTACAAGGTCGAGATCGACGGCCAGACCGTCGGCTTCTCGGAAGTCTCCGGGCTTTCCATCCATTACGAGACGGCGAAGTACGCCGAAAGCCCCTCCGCCGGCGGCCCGCCCGGGCCGCGCTGGATGCACATGCCGGGCCAGGAAAGCACGGCGACCGTGACGTTGAAGAAGGGCCTGGTGCCCACGGTCAGCGTCGCCACCTTCTTCACCTGGATCAATTCCATCCAGACCAACCGCGTCAATAAGAAGGACATCTTTGTCCGGCTGTGCGACGAGGAGGGCAAGGCCGTCGTGAGCTGGAAGGTGATCAACGCCTTCCCGACAAAGCTCGACGGCCCGGCCTTCTCGGCGAGCTCGAACGACGTGGCAATCGAGAGCATGGAAGTCATGGCCGACCGCGTGCGGATCGAAGTGGCCTGACCCCCGGCGTTATGGCAACCTCTGCGGCGGACCAGCGGACGAGTTATCCGCTGGCCGCCTTCAATTTCCGCGTCAATCTCAACGGCGAGACGGTCGGTTTCAGCGAGGTTTCGGGGCTGAAGGTCGAGTACGAAACGACGACCTACCGCCACGGCCTGAGTTTCAGCGAGGGGGAAGACATCGTGCGCCATCCCGTGAACAAGTATGTGCCGATCACGTTGAAAAAGGGGATCGTGCAGAACCTGAAAAAGCTGAGCGGATGGCTCGACTCCGGCGAAACCCGCACGCTGGACATCAGCCTCTGCGATGAGCAGGGCGTCGCGGCGGTCACATGGCACATCGGCAAGGCGGTCCCCGTGAAACTCGACGCCCCGGCCCTGAACGCCAGCGGCAACGAAGCGGCCATCGAGACGCTGGAACTCATGGTTTGCCGGATCACCCTGGAGTATCATTAAATGGCGATCCGAATGATCCACGCGAATCTTCTTACGCCCCTGCCGGGGCTCTCCCGACGGGCCGCCGGTTCCCACGGCTGGCGCCGTGGGCCGAGGTCTTGCGCCCCTGCCGGGGCTGCGGAACGCGGACGGGTCCGGGGATGGGACGGGGCCGGCGGGTAGGGTTCCCGGCAAGCGACGCATCGTCATGGATTATCCTATCGTCGGCTTCCGCTTCGCCGTGCTTTTCCTCGTGGGCGGCGCGGTGCCCAACCCGCTCGATCTCCGCTTCCAGAAGGTCTCCGGACTTTCGGCGGAAGTCACCACCAAGCCGGTCGTCGAGGGCGGGCAAAACCTGTACACGCAGAAACTGCCCGAGCGCGTGAGCTACGGCAACCTGATCCTCGAACGGGGCCTGGTGATCGGCTCGCCGTTGAACATCGAATTCAACGTCGCAATGTCGTTGTTCAAGTTCTCGCCTTGCAACGTGCTCGTGACGCTACTCTCCGAAGACAAAGTGCCCCTCGCGGCCTGGATGTTCCTGAAGGCGTACCCGGTGAAATGGTCCACGGCGGCCCTGGACGCCACGCAGTCGGGGGCGTTGATCGACACGATGGAACTGGCCTACACCCAAATGCAAATCATGCGCGTCTGATCCCATGCCCGTCGAAATCCGAGAACTCATCATCCGCGCCGTGGTCGCCGACGATCCCGACGGGGAAACCGCAGTGAGCCGCGCGGCCTCCCCGGAGCCGGACCGCGAGGCGCTCGTGCAGGAATGCGTGCGCCAGGTGCTGAAAATTCTGGAGCGCGAACGCGAGCGTTGACCCTGCCCATGAACCTCTTCAAGCTCGAAAAACTCAAGATCGATGCGTACCCCTCCAGCGCCCGGAATATGGGGGAGAAGAAAGGGACTTTCGAGGTGATGTTCAACCCGGAGTCCTACAGCCAGAAATACTCGGTGGCTTACGGCAAGTTCAAGGTCCTCGGCAGTCGGAGCCAGACGGTCGATTACCAGCGCACCCGACCGAGCGAACTCAAGCTCAAGCTGGTGCTCGACGG
>CAHJWO010000033.1 GCA_903642295.1 PVC group bacterium
CCGGGGAGCGCACGCGCCTCGCGTGCCCGCTTTGGCGCCTCGCCAAAGCGCGGGGACCGTTCCCCCGCAGCCGGCGGCGGGGCGCCGTCGGCAGCACGCGAGGCGCGTGCGCTCCCCGGCATCCTCCGCAAATTGAAAGACCTTATCCTGGAAGAACACGGGTTGAATCCGGGCCGGGTTGCCGTCAAGATGGAAATGCTCATGGATTTTCGCACCAACCGCGTGTTCCGCCACCCTGCTTTTGACCTCCGGGTCCCTGCCCTTGCGATCATATCCGTCGTGCTTTTGGGCGGCTGTACCGGACACTTCGACCTGCATGGGCAACACGTAACGCCGGTTCCACGCGAAACCTACGAGGTGCGTTTTTCGGCCACCCGGCTAAAAGACCATTCATCGCTGGCCTCTGGAGCCGTTCCGGTTGCGTTGGGTCGGACCGCTACCGTTCGTACTTCTTCCGTCGTCGCGACGGAAGACATGCCAGCGGTTCCGCGGTTCGTCGCCACTCTATCCCTCACCAAGACGCCAGGCCTGTACCAACTGGTGACAAAAACTTCCATCCGGGAGGCCGCTCGTAACAAAAAGGGCAAGCTCAAGTTCAGCAAACGCAACCAGGGTTCCCTCTTGCCGATACGATTGGGAGAAACCCAGATGGCCAGCGTCGCGGGTGATCCCGTCCAGGTGGAAGTCCGCTTGTTACGGCATTGATTTCCAACGGCTCGAGTCACCGCATTTTCATGCAAGTCATCCGTTGTTCCTGGGCGAAATCTGACCTGATGGCGGCCTACCATGATCACGAGTGGGGCGTGCCTCAACATGACGACCGGGTCCTGTTTGAATTTTTGATCCTCGAAGGGGCCCAGGCGGGGTTGAGTTGGGAAACCGTCCTTAAAAAACGGGCCAGTTATCGGCGGGCATTCGACGGTTTCGATCCCGAAAGCGTTGCCCGCTACGATGGCGGCAAGATCGGGGCGCTGATGACCGACACGGGCATCATCCGCAACCGGCTAAAAATTCAGGCGGCGATCCGGAACGCGCAGGCCTTTCTGCAAATCCAGCAAGAGTTTGACAGCTTTGACACGTACCTGTGGCGCTTTGTCGATGGGCACCCGGCACCCGCTTTGAGCCCGGCGTCCGAGCGCGTGACGCGCAACGAGGTTTCGGATCGTCTGAGCAAGGACCTGTTGCAACGCGGCTGCAAATTTGTGGGCACCACGATCTGCTACGCGTTGATGCAGGCGGTTGGAATGGTCAACGACCACGAGATCGGTTGTTTCCGGCGGCGCGAAATTGAAAAGGGGTTCGCGCACCGAAGTGCGCCGCCCGCCTCCAACCGGCCCCGATGACCAAAAGCGTAATCATCTTCACGGATGGCGGCTGCGAGGGAAATCCGGGTCCGGGTGGCTGGGCGGCAGTTTTGCTGAGCGGCCCGCACCGCAAGGAAATCAGCGGGAACGCCCCGGCGACCACGAACAACCGGATGGAATTGACCGCGGCCATCGAGGCGCTGGCAGCCTTGAAGGAGCCATGCCGGGTGGAACTCTACACCGATTCAAAATATCTCCGCGACGGGATCGACCGCTGGCTCGCCGGCTGGAAGCGCAACGGCTGGCGCACCCGCGAAAAAAAGCCCGTTAAGAACGTGGACCTGTGGCGGCGTTTGGATGCCGTCGTCGGGCGACAGCAAATCACCTGGAAATGGCTCAAAGGTCATGCGGGCCACGAACACAACGAGCGGTGCGACTTGCTGGCCCGCGACCAGATGGCCGCCCTGAAGCGTGATCACACGCCAACCCAACTGCGCGAATTGTTGACCGAATTCCGCCGCGCTCAGGAAGCCGGACCGTTGCCCGTTGGGGACGCGTTGCCGCTTTGACCGGTTGCGACTTGCAGCGCTTACCAGGAAGATTGCTTAATTGTCGTCTGGAGCGAGAGGATTGGCTGCCTCGCAAGGACTCGAACCTTGACAAAGTGATTCAGAGTCACTTGTGCTACCATTACACCACGAGGCATCGTGGAAGGGCGTTAACCATTGCCGTTCCTTCCAAGGTCGGCAACCTTTTTCTTGTTGCGGAATCGGTTTCTCGCCGATTCTGAGCCGGGCGGTGTCGAAAAACATTTCCTTCCCAGGATAAAACGACGTTGACATGGGACGGTGTAGTCCCGAGAATCACGCGATCCGCCGACGGATTTCGCCCCGCTTCCTTCTGTCGTCATCCCCTCCATGAATCGAGCCTCCCTTGTCGAGTATGTCCAAAGAGGCCTGGGCAAGGACGCCAGCCGGGTGGCGGCGGATCGGGCAGTGTCCCTCGTGATCGAGGGCATTAAAGCCGGATTGCAAAAGGACAAAGCGGTGCAACTGATCGGGTTTGGCACGTTCAAAGTGGTGCAGCGCAAGGCGCGTCTGGGCACCAACCCCAAGACCTTGCAGCCGCTGAGCATCCAGCAATCCCGCACCGTGAAACTGGCCGTCGGCAAGGAACTAAAAAGCGGGCTCTAAGCTTCGTTATCCCATTTCCCCCCAACCCTGAGAAAACCCGTTTCGCGCCCTGCGAAACGGGTTTTCTTATTTTCTGGCTTCACCCCTACCCGACGGCTCGCTCTTCATAGCCAGTGGAACAACCCGATCAATCCGATCACGATCAGATAAACAGCGACGATGAAGTTGAGAAATTTCGGTCGGATCAGGATCAGCACCCCGGCGACCAACGCGATGATGGGTTGCGCAGCCCATCCGACGCGGAATGGGAAGCCGTGACGATGCAAAACGGCGGCGAACGGATGGTCCTGGAGGGCGGCAAGCAAGGAATACATGGGTGAGACGCGGTAGCGGGCGACAACGTGGTTTCTGCCGGTAAATGCAGCGTAAAGCGCGAAAGGCTGCAACGCCCATTTTATTGTTTTCATGCGTTCGCCACCCCGTTACTTTCCGAGGCATGACACGCAGGGATTTTGTCAGGAGCGTGGGTTATTACGGCAGTACGGCCGCTACGGGAGCGATGATCGCACTCGACTTGTTGGGTAAATCCAAGGCCGCCGCCGCCGAACCCCCGGTCTCACCGGTGGACCAGTTTGGCGGCAAACGTCCGCCCCGGGTGCTGATCCTCGGGGCAGGGCTTTGCGGCATGTCCGCCGCCTACGAACTGGGGAAGCTCGGCTTTCAATGCGAGATCTTCGAGGCGCGCCCGCGTTCGGGTGGACGCTGCTGGACCGTGCGCGGCGGTGACCGCCAGACCGAAGTCGGCGGATCGGCGCAAACCGCCAGGTTTGCCGATGGCTTTTACATGAACCCGGGACCGGCGCGCATCCCCGGACACCACGCGAGCACGCTGGGGTATTGCCGCGAATTGGGGGTTCCCGTCGAGGTGTTCAACAATGTCAACGAGAGCGCCTATTATCTCGTCAACGGGCTGGAACGGGTGCGCATCCGCGAGGCCCGCGTGGACCTGCGCGGATACGTGGACGAGCTGCTCGCCAAAGCCGTCCGCCGGGATGCCCTGGACCGTCCCCTGACCGCCGACGACAAGGAAGCATTGATCGAATACCTGCGCGACGACGGCGGGCTTTCGCCCGACCTGTTCTACAAACCGACCCCTGACCGCGCAAACCTCAGTCACGCCTCCGAAAGCCGCGGCTACGTGTACGACGATCTTCCCGCCGCCGGCGCGCACCCGGGCCGCATGGGAGATCCGCTAAACTTCGAGACCGTCATCAAGGCAGGGTTTGGTCGCCACCTGAGCTTCGAGCACCAGTTCGACCAACAGCCCACCATGTTCCAACCGGTGGGCGGCATGGATCAAATCGCCAAAGCCTTCGAGAAACGCGTGGGTGCGGCCATCCGGTTTCAAACGGAAGTGCGCGAAATCCGCCGCCTCCCGGATGGCGGCGTGCGCCTCGTCGTGGCCGACTTGCTGGAAGGCACCACGCGGGAGGTCGAGGGCGACTATTGCATTTGCACGATTCCGCTGAGTGTCCTGCGGGACATCCCGGCGGATTTCTCCCCCAAAACCACCGACGCCATTCGTCAGGTGCCTTACATGGACGTGGGCAAGATCGGGTTGCAATTCCGCCGCCGCTTCTGGGAAGAGGACGACCGCATTTACGGCGGCATCAGTTGGACGGACCAAAACATCACCCAGATTTTTTATCCGAACTACGGTTATCTGGGCAGCAACGGCGGCGTGATGATCGGATATTATCATTTCGCCGATGACGCGAAAAAGATCGGTCGGCTGTCCCCGGCCGAACGGGAGGCGCACGCGTTGCTGCAAGGCGGTAAAATTCACCCGCAATTCCAGGCGGAGTTCCAGCATTCCTTCTCGGTGGCGTGGCAGCGGATTCCTTACAACCTCGGGGGATGGGCCACGTGGGACGAGACGATGCGGGCGAGTCTGTATCCGATCCTCAACGAACCGGACGGACCCTTCCATCTCGCCGGCGAGCATCTGACCTATCTGGGAGGCTGGATGGCTGGCGCGTTTGAATCCGCGAAAGCGGTGGTCAAGACTATCCGGGAAACCGTGGCCGCAAAGGCCGCTTGATCCAGCGGCTCATTGAGTGTCCCTATTTATTTCAAGACCAAACGTCGCGTGCTGCGCGATACCGCCATCCTGATGCAAGCCTTCAAAGTTTTCCGTACTTCGTTGCTGATAGGGACGTTATCCACGGCTCTATACCATCACTGCTTCGGGGGCGACAGTCCGGCGGACATCACGTTTGCTGGCCCAGCAAATTTACCGATTTCGGCCGCCGTGGCAGTCCCCGCCGGGAGGGCATGGTTTCTGACGAGCGGAACCGTTCCACCGGTCATGGATGACAGCGCTCCGGCGGGTTCGACCGCGAGGTTTGGCGACACGAAAACCCAAGGCATCGGGGCTCTCCGGCAGATCCAATCCCGGCTCAAGGACGCAGGCTTGACCCTGAAGGACGTGGTCTACCTGCGGGTGTATGTCGCCGCCGACAAATCGAAGGAGGGCAAATTTGACTACCAGGGTTGGTTCGATGCTTACGCGCAGTTTTTCGGCACGCCGGAAAATCCCGTCAAGCCTGCACGCTCGACGCTCGGCGTGGCCGGTCTCGTCAACCCCGATTGGCTGATTGAGATCGAAGCGGTAGCCGTCTATCCTGCGCCCAGGGCTGCCGCCCCGTCGGAATCGGAAACCAGCCCACCCGGCGTGCAACCCTAGGAAGGAATGGGCGCACCGCATTCCACCAATAGTGCACAGAGTCTGGCGCAGGTCGGCATCATCATGGGTAGCATTTCGGACTGGCCCACCATGCAGGCGGCAGCCCGCGTGTTGCGCGATCTGAGAATTCCCTTTGAGGCGCGTGTGGTCAGCGCCCATCGCACCCCGGAGTTGCTCTACGAGTACGCCTCCAGCGCGGCGGGACGTGGACTGCGCTGCATCATCGCGGGGGCGGGCGGCGCGGCGCACCTGCCGGGCATGGCGGCGGCCTTGACGAGCCTGCCCGTGCTGGGAGTGCCGGTGCGTTCCCGCACTCTGGATGGTCTGGATTCCCTGCTTTCCATTGTGCAGATGCCGGGAGGCATTCCCGTGGCCACGTTTCGCATCGGACCCGAAGGGGCAGAGGACGCTGCCCTTTTCGCGGGCCGCCTCCTGAAAATTTGAGGGAATGATCTCCCTTCAACGGTCCGACCTGCTCCGGACCTTCGCTGCCTCCAGCAGCCGGATGAGACGTGGCAACGGGTTGAAAAATTGATCCGCCGCGGTCTGTAAAGCCTGCACACACCCCGGCAGTTCCGGCATTGGCAGATCACGACAAAGATCGGCCGCTGATCCCGGGTTGTCCGCCAGAAACTCCGGGTATTTGAGCCATAACGAGCGCGCCTCGCTAACCCGCGCCTGCTGAATCAGGAAATCGTACACAGCCCCCAGCAGCCGGGCGCGACGGTGAAAAGACAGCGGGAAATCTGCCGCCGGCATTTCCAAGGCCCGGCTCCCTTCGAGTTGGCCGCTCGCCGCCAGGGCTTGCACGAGCGGATGAAAATCGTCACAGGCATCCTGCCGATAAGCAACGCGGAGCAGCGACGCGGCCTCCCGACCTCGACCCTCATCCGAATACAGGCGCGCGAGTTGCAGAAAGCTGCCCGGCGAGCGAACCGCTGCCGGGTCGCTCTGCACCACGCCTTCAAAAGTTGCCTGCGCGTGCTCCTTTGCTCCCAGGCCGAGATAAACCAGCGCGACGCGCTCGGTCACGTCGTCGCGCAGAACCGCCCCGGCCTCCACTCGTTCCAAGAGACGGCAAGCTTCTTCGTGCCGCTCCGATTTCCATAAAACGGTGGCGCGGCCAAGCGCGTAATCAATGTTCTGCGGAAACCGCCGGCACAACCGCTCGGAGATCGGGAGCGCAAGGGAGGCGTGCCCCGCCTGGACCAACGCGTTCTCCAGTCCGAAAAGTAGCTGATCCGGGAGCAAGGGCCGATGATCAAATGCGGTGATGGTTTCGCGCAGTCGGTCGTCCTGACGAGTCTCGATACACAAGGCGGCCAGCCGTTCACCGGCGTTGTAGTCGCCCCTCCCGCCGTCCCAGCGGCGGGCGAGTTCCTGCTCCAGCCACGCGTCGGCTCCGGCCTGTCGGGCCAGCTTATAGCGGATCGCCTCCCAACTGTTGCGGGCCGTCGGCATGTCGCGCGCCAGAGTTTCGAGGCGCTTCATCCCGATCAAAAATCCTCGCAGGTCGTCACCGGAAGCCGGAGACAGACCGACCAACGTTTGCTGCAGCCGGAAACGCAGATTCGGCTCGTGCACTCTTCTTACTGCTGCGGTGAGTAATTCACGGGCGATTCCGTGCTGGCCGCTTCGGGCGAGATCACTCGCGATGTTTGGCAACGCCTCGTATTTTCCCTCCCGCGCGAGGGTTTGGGCGAGCTGGCGCGCGTCATCGACGCGATTTGCGGCAAGGTACAGCTGCGTCAAACGCGAGGCCGCCTCGTCCTGTCCCGCGACCGCTCCACGTGTCAGCCCCCCCTGCAAAAGCTTGATCGCTTCCTCACGCCGACCCCGGCGCTCCTCCAGGTTGGCCAGTCCCAGGAGGGCCGCGTCACTTCCGTCGAGCGGCAGCATCTCGCGCCACACACCGGCGGCTTGTTCATCTCTTCCAGACCGGTCATAGGTTTGCGCCAGTTGCACCAAAACCTGCAAGGCTCCCGGGACATTTGATCGCTCTTGCTCCAACACGCGGCAGGCACCGTCGGCGTCGCCGTTGCGTTCGCGGACCGCCGCCCACCGGCAAACGAAATCCGTACGCGGCAGTGTTTCGGGCAGCGTGGCGCCGTCCCGAAAAAGTCCCTCGAATAGCCGCTCAAGCCCATCGAAGTCCCCGGCTGCCTCGTAAGCGGAGATCAAACTGCGCCAATGTTCTCCGTTATTCGGTTCAACCCGGCAAAGATATTCGTCGATCTGGATGGCGGCGGAATAGCGGGCGTTGTTCCTCATCTCACCCGCGATGCTGGCGGCGGTGCCGGTGGGTGGGACGGTGTCAAGATAGTCCGCGACGGCCTTGCGCGCGTCCTCGGGGTCGTCCGCCAGGGCGACCTCTGCCGCCAACAGGCGTCGTCGAATTTCGGTGACCATGCCGCCGGCGTCGCCGAAGTGTTCGTCGAACGTCGACGCTTCCATCAACGCGTGCCGCCAGAGGTAAACGGCGAGGGAATCCAGGTTCCAACTTTGCAGTTGTGCCCCGTTGGCGAGCAGGTAAGCCCAGCGACGTGCGTCGGGTGAAGGGCCGCTGGACTCACCGGCCAGCATTCGCGCGGCAAGCAGCGCATCGAGGTCACGCTGCGCCTTCTCCGCTTCGCCTGCCAAGCCGTGCAACAACACGCTGGCAAGGAGGGTGTGGGGTTTGTTGCTCCGGGCGCGCGTTCGCTGCAAATAGTCGGCCGTAAAAGACGGTCGCTCTTCCTCCGGCAGGAGCAGATAGTATTCACGCAACGCGGAAAAATCCGGGGACACGTTCGCATCGAGAGTCCATCCCCCACCCTCCTCGACCGCGACGGCCAATGCTTGGCGGGCGGGTGGAACGGAACCGGCGTACAAGTCCCATTCCGCGACTTCCAGCGCGTAGGTTGCCCGCGCGCTCGGGAGCAGGTTGAGCACCCGCAGTCCCAGTTCTCCGGCGGGCGCGTACCAGTGCAGCGTGGCAAACTCCTTCGCTGACTCCCAGAGAAGATCCCAGCGGGTGGCTTCGGCGGGAAACAGGTCGGCAACGATGGTGGAACCCGGCTTGCCTCCCGCGCTCAAGAAGTGGTCCAGTGCCGCGGCCAGGGCCTCCGCCCGGTTGGTCTGTTCCGCCGGGTCTTTAGCGGACCAGGTCCAACGGCCCAGCGTCTCATAATCACCCATCCGCAACCCGGCGGCCAGAAAGGTAGGACGGATCAACCGATCATCTGACGTTGAACTCTCCAACCACTTCGAGAGTAGCCTCATCGTTTCTTCCTTCCGATTCGCAAAATAAAATGCCTGCAACGGTTCGGCGTGCAGACCGGCATCCGCCGCGTCTTGCCATCGCTTCAGCCAGGCGGACTGTTCACTCGTGGGTGGGAGTGGCGGCCCCTCCCGTTTCGTGAACAGCAGGCGGGACATCTCGGCAATCGTCTGCAATCGCAATGCCTGGTCCGTGGACTTGGGAGTCGGCGAAGCGTGTGATTTGACCCCCCCGGCCACCTCGCCCCGGAACCGGCCGCGCCCCACTCCGGGAAAGACGCTGGCCATCGGGTGGTCGGGCACCACCAACTCATCCGGCGGTGACCACGGCTCCCCCGCAGTTTCCGACCGAGTTCCCGCCAGGATGGCTGCGTAATCGTGCAGGGCTTCCGAGGCGTCGCCCGCCCGGGATTCCAATTCCGCGAGGCGCAAGGTTCGCGGTAGATCGGCTCCATCCAGCGCGACGATCTGGCGCTGCAACCCGGTGGCGAGATCGAGACGGTCTGATCGCTCGAAGTACTCGGTCGCCTTGCCCAGAGCAGCGGGGTCGCGCGGGAACCGGGCGACCGCCAGGCTCCACGTGCGCGCCGCCGCTGCCGGGTCCTGGTTTTCCTCCTGCAACTCGGCCAGTTTTTCCAGATTGTCGGCGGTGAACTGCCCTGGCAGAGCGGTCAGCCGTTGGAGGTGGGCCACGGCCTCATCGGTCTTGCCCAACTCGTCCGCCTCCTGCACCAACGCGCGCAATGAACGCACCGGGTCCGGGGAACTGTAGTGCGCTCGTTGCAACAGGCGGTAAGCCTCTTCGGGCTCGCCCGCCTCCCGGTCGAGTTGTGCGAGCGCGGCCAGCGTAAAGTAATCGTCCGGTTTGCGTTGCAGACGTTCCTCGAATTGGGTTCGCAACGGTTTTCCCAGTTCATGTTTGTATGCGAGATCGGCAAGTTGCCGGAACAAATCCTCCTTGGCGGGCAGGTCGGTCTGCTCATCGACCGCCTGTAGCAACATTTCCACGGCACGTGTGAACTGGCCCACGTGTTCATAAACTGCCAGCAGCGGACGGCGAGTTTCGGCGCGTTGCGCGGGCGTGGTGCCGGGCAGACTGTAAGCCTGCTCCCAGGTGCGCAAGGCGTCGAACCAGCGATCCATCCGTTGTTGGGCGAGGGCCAGTTCGGCCAGGGTGGTTCTCGATCCGGGAGCGAGTTGTTGCAGGCGAGTGAAAAGTTTCAGCGAGCCTTCGCTGTCGCCTTCCTGCAGTTTCAGCTTTGCGAGTTGGGATAGCACGGCGCTTTCCCGGCCCGGATCGACTTCCAGCATCCGGGTCAACATCCGCTCGGCCAGTTCATTCTGGTGCGAACCTTCGGCCACCGACGCCGCGAGTTCCAACGCTGCGAGATTGGCGGGATCAAGCGCGATGGCCGTCGTCGCGGCGGCGAGGGCTTTCGGATCGTGGTGCGCCCAGGATTCCCATCGTGCCAAACGCAGGTAGTTTGCCGCCGTCTTTTCCTGCTTCGCGGTCTCGTCCAAACCTGCCAGATACCGGTCAAGCCGTGAACCTTGCGTCTGTGGGGGGATGACTGCGGCGGCTGACCCGGCAGGAGAGATCGGAACGGACGTTTCTTCACCGCCATCGCTGCGCAGTGCCTCGAAGAGTTTTTTCTCGGTGTTCAGGCGTACAGTTTCTCCAGGCGCAAGCAAAATCGCTTGCTCAAGTAATCCTACCGCGCCCGGTATATTGCCGTTGGACTTCGTTGCGTCGGCGGCGGCCAGCAAAGGCGCGGGATCATCGGGCCGTAGCACCGCCGCTGCTCGCCAACAGCGGATCGCTTCCACCGACCGATCCCCTTCCCGGTAGACATCTGCCGCCAGCGCGAAGCGCCTGGCACGCGCAACGTTGTCACCGGGTCGATCCGTCAACGTTGTCAGCGCCGCGCCCGCTTCCTCGGGCCGCCGTTGGGAGAAGAGAAATTTCGCCAGCGCCAATACCGGCTCCGCCGCCGTCGGCTGGCGCGCGACCCCGGCGCGCAGCATCCGCTCGGAAGCTTCGTTCAGATGATGGCTTAACAAAAAATTCAACGCCGGGGTGGTCACGCTCTCGTCCGCCGGGCTCGCTTCCACCCGGGCTTCGACGCGCCGGGCCGCCTCTTTCGCCTGGCCAAGCTGCAAGTCCAGATCCGCCCGCGCGAGGACGAGATCCATGCTGCCCGGGTGCTGCCTCAGCAGGCGATCGTACCCATCGGCGGCGCGGCGAATTTCCCCGGCCTCGGCGAGCCGACGCGCCAGCTTGAGGACATTTTCCTGATCGTTGGGCGCCAGCGCCACGACCTTTTCCAGCCACGCCCGCTCGCTTGTCACGTCCCCCTCGGCTTCCGCCAAGGCGGTCAACCGCAGGTAACCGTCCAGGTCGCGCGGCGTTTGCTCGACCGCCGAACGCCAGCGGGTGGCCAGTTCCGGCACCCGGCCGGCGCGTTGGTACAGGCGGATCAGACGGTTTTGCAAATCCCCGTGCAGCCAGTTGTCGCGGGCGGTCAGGCCGAGCCCGCGTTCCAGCGCATCGCGGGCCGCATCGAACTGACCGTCTGCCTCCCGCAAGCGTCCCAGTTCCCGCAACGCGGTGGCGCGCTCCGCTGCACTCGCATGGGCCTCGATGGATTCGTATTGGCTGATCGCCCGCTCCCGCAAACCGTTTTTCTCGTACGCATCGGCCAACTGTCGCCGGACCGCCCAATCAGTGGGATTGAGCGCCACGATTTTCTCCCAGGCGTCGGCGGCCTCCTTCACTTTTCCGGCGGCCAGCCACGCGCTGCCTTCCTTGAGCAAAAGATCGGCCCGGCGCCGGTCACCGCCGGGCAGCTTGTCGAGCGCCTGGGCATACAGCTTCGCGGCGGATTCGTGATCCCCGCGCTGGTCGGTCAGCATCGCCGATGAGATTTTCGGCAACGGGTCGGCGGCGTAGCGCTCGGCGGCCGCCTGATACCATTTCGCGGCTTCGTCCAAGCGTCCGTTTTTTTTCAAGAGGTGCCCGTAAACGAGCAAAGCGGAGAGCTGCGCATCCGCCGCTTCCGCCGTCTGCCGGTAACTTTCGATCAGCGCAGCGGTCGATCCGTGGTCCTCGTGGTATTTCCAGAGCCGATCCAGCGCCATGCCTTCGGTCGGGTTCGCCGCCAGCATCGCCCGGTAACGTTCCGCCACGAGGGCCGCCCGGTCCGGTGATTCGACGGCAGTCACCGGCACCGACTGCCCGAGCAGGCTCGGCGCAGCCAAACCTCCGAGCAGGACCAACCAGACCAGTGCGGCGAGACGGCGGGGAACGCGCATGTGCCCGGAACTTTACCGCCGATCCTCCAATCCTCAAAAGGTTCCTCGCCACCGATCCGCGAACGACGGTTGCACGGCGAGTCGGTTGGATGTTCATTCGTGCCCCATGCAACCTCTGCGTGGTTTCTCGAAGCTTCCCTTCCCTTGCATGAACCGGCTGACCAGGTCCGGCTTGCTGCTGGCGACCGTGCTGATCCTGACGCCGCCTTCGCGCGCCGGCGATGCCGCACCTTCCCCTACCCCCGCCCCGCTGGTGGCTTCCCACGAGGATCGTTTCCAGTTTGCCTATGAGACCGCGGTCAATTTCGGCATCAACAATCCGAACGACTACATTATCAACCCCAGCTTTTTTAGCCTGCGGTGGCAGCCCCGGAAGACACAACAGTTTTTCCACACGCCCTTCACTTTTACCCAACAGTTCGAGCTGACCGCCGCCGTCGTGCCGTTTTGGAGGGGGGCGGAAAACTACTATTTCGGCGCGGGCGTGGGCACCCGGCTGCTTTACTCCATGCCGGGCAGCCGGTGGTCGATCTTCGTGGGTGGTCGGCTTTACGTGGGAACCACCGACAGCACCGGTGCCCCCCACGGCCTGGGTGAGGATCTGACGTTCAGTCCGACGGTCAGCGGCGGCCTCCTGTACCAGGTGAGCGGCAAACAGCGCATCGGCCTGAGTCTGCTCTACGAGCACTTTTCCAACGCCGGCCTCAGCGAACCGGAGGTCAAGAACGTGGGGTTGAACACTGTCGGCCCAATGTTGGAGTGGAATTATTCTTTTTGACGGGCCCCCTGCCAAAGGATGAGACCGGCCGCCTCGCTCCCGAACCACGGGTCGGATGCGCGCATCCGGCGTAACATCAGACTGGCCCTGGCGTTGTTCATCGCGGGTCTGGTGGTCAGTGGTGTCACCGCGTTTCCCTTGCTCCACGAATTGAATTGGCTCGTCACCATCTTCCACGTGGAACAAGCGGCCGCGAGCGGCCGGGCTTTTTCGGGAATCGCCGCCTGGATTTTGAAGGTGCGAGAAGGGTTGTCGGTGACCTATGCCCATTATCCGTTCATCGCTTACGGGACGGACTGGCTCGCGTTCGGGCACCTGATCATCGCGCTGTTTTTTATCGGGCCCATGCGCGACCCGGTGCGCAACGTCTTCATTTTGCAGACGGGTCTCTGGGCTTGTGGATTGGTTTTGCCACTCGCGTTGATTTGCGGACCCATTCGAGGCATCCCGATCTACTGGCGCTTGATCGACTGCTCGTTCGGCATCCTCGGATTTCCTCTGCTCTGGTATTGCCTGCGGTCCTGCCGACGACTGCACGATTGACGTGCCTTTATAGCCCCGTCGGCAGGTCGATGAACTCCCACGGCAGGCCGAAATCCTCGCCGAGGCGTTTCGCTAGCGCCCGCACGCCAAACGTCTCCGTCGCATAGTGGCCGCCGTAGAGGATATTCGCGCCAACCTCCTCCGCCAGTGCATAGGTCCAGTGGGGTCCCTCGCCCGTGATGAGTGTATCGATTCCCTCGTTCGCCACGCCGCGGATTTCCGAGCCGGCCCCGCCGGTAATCACCCCGACCGTCCGCACCCTCCCGGGTCCGCCCGGACAAACGCGCACCGGTCCGCCCGCCAACGCCCGGCTCAGACGCTCCGCCAACTCTTCGCGGCTCACGGGCTTCCGCAGCCCGGTCCGGCAGCCGACCGGCGTGCCTTTCGCGGGGAAGAACGGTTGCCACCCCGGCGGGTCCAGTTCCGATTCCGAAAACAACAAAGCGTCCGCCAACAGACGGCTGTTGCCCGCGTGGCCGGTATCCAAGGGCAAATGCGCGCTGTAGACCGCCAGGTTATGGCGGATCGCCTCGGCGAAAAGCCGATGGCGGTTCCCGGTGATCGGCTGCAAACCGCTCCAGAACAATCCGTGATGGACCAACAGGAGGTCGCAACCGTTCTCCACCGCCCGCCGCACGGTTGAAAGGCTGGCGTCCACGGCGGCGGCAATCCGGCGCACGGTGCCGTCGTTCTCTAATTGCAGCCCGTTGAGCGCATTGGGATAATCGCCCACTCCGGCGACGCGCAGCCTGCCGTCGAGGCATTGCACCAGGGTTGCGAGCGAGATTTCCGTCACGCGGACAAGAAAACCCTTTCTGTTCATCGCGCAAATCCTGGCTACATTGCGCGCCACTATGTTAAGCGCCGGAATCGTCGGACTGCCCAACGTGGGCAAGTCCACCCTCTTCAACGCCGTCACCCGCACCCGCAAGGCGCAGGCGGCCAACTATCCTTTCTGCACCATCGACCCGAACGTCGGCATTGTGACGGTCCCCGACGCGCGGCTCCAGGTTCTGTCCAGGTTGTCCAGCTCGCAGAAGCTCATCCCGGCCGCCATCGAATTCGTGGACATCGCGGGTCTCGTGCGGGGTGCGAGCGGCGGCGAGGGGCTGGGCAACCAATTCTTGAGCCATATCCGCGAGGTCAACGCCATCGTGCAGGTGGTGCGGTGTTTCGAGGACTCGGACATCCACCACGTCAGCGGCACGGTCGATCCCGTCCGCGACATTGAGGTGATCAACACGGAATTAATTCTGGCCGATCTGGCCAGCGCGCAGAAGCGTCAGGATCGCAACGCCAAATCCGCCAAGTCCGGCGACAAGGTGGCCCAGGCGGAAAACGCGCTGCTCGCCAAACTCATTCCCCATCTCGACGCCGGAAAACCGGCCTTGCTGCTCGAATGCAACGACGAGGAGAAAAAGCTCTTGCGCGGTTTCTTCCTGCTTTCGGGCAAGCCGACCATCTTCGCCTGCAACGTGGCGGAATCCGACCTCGCCGCCCTCAGCGCGGGTGACCTGAGCGGTCCGGCGGGGCAGCATGTCAAAGCGGTGCGCGACTACGTCCAGGCCCATCTGAGCACCGAGGCGGTCGTCATCAGCGCGCAGATCGAGAGCGAATTAGTTGACCTCTCCGACGAAGAGGCCGCCGAATATCTCCAAGGCATCGGCGTCGGCTCCGAAGGCAGCGGTGTCGCCCTGTTGATCCGGGCGGTGTACCATCTGCTCGGCCTGCGCACCTATCTGACCACCGGCGAGAAGGAGACCCGCGCCTGGACGATCCGCGCCGGGGACAAGGCCCCGGCGGCGGCGGGGGTCATCCATTCCGACTTCGAACGCGGCTTTATCGCGGCAGAGGTGGTCCATTACGACGAACTCGTGCGCCTTGGCTCCACGTCGAAAGCCCGCGGAGAAGGCAAGTTGCGCATTGAGGGCAAAGAATACGTGATGCAGGACGGCGACGTGGTGGAGTTTCGCTTCAACGTTTAGCACACGCTCACGCGATACGGCCAAATTTGCCTGGCGCGCGTTACCCATAGTGCAGATCATTCAACATTAAATCCTTATGAGCACCCAAGCGAAAGACCTCACCAAAGAAGCACCCGCCAGCCCGAAATCCCGCGTCGGCGGGTACGTCATTCTCGCCCGCATGGCCGACAAGGCCCGGGCCGAATTTCTCGGTGGCAACATCGGCGATTACCACACGGATTGTCCGCTTGACCACATGCTGCTCGATTGGAAAGACGTGCCGTACAGCGACGTGAAACAAGCGATTCTGGATGGCGCGGACAACGAAAAAATTGCCGCTCTGCTCGACAGCAAAGGCACTCCGAAGACCCAGGAAGAAATCGCCGCCTGGAGCGATTCGTTGGTTGCGGTCAATCCCTACTACAATCCGGAAAAGAAAGAATGGTTCTCGGGCGAGGTCGAAAAGCTCGGACTGGACCCCGCCAGCACCACGATGTTCGAGTGGTTGGAAGCCGACGACAAGGCTACCCACGCAAGCTGAAGTCACAAATTCCGACCCCCTTATCATGCCCTGCTGCCGATGTTCGGCAGCGGGTTTTTTCTGCCAAGAATTGTCTTCGGCAGCTTGCGTATCGTCGTCCCCGCCCTTTTCGGACGGGTGGCCACACCGCCTCAAAAACCCCGTTGGACAACTCTCCTGCCCTCGTCCATCGTGTGCGGTTCGCCCGGATCACCCACCCGGCCAGCCTGAATTTTCCCATGCGCCGCTTTCGCTTGTTCTACGCTGTTTTCGTTGTTCTCTGCCTTCTGTCCGTCGAACCTTCCGCCCTTCATTCCCAGATCGCCGACGTTCGGAAAAGTGTGGTCCGGATCTCGACCACCTCCCAGGACCCCGACTATAAAGTGCCCTGGAACGCGGGCAGCGTCACCCGCAGCATCGGCGCGGGTTTCATCATCGCCGGACCTCGCATCATCACGAATGCGCATGTCATCAGCAACTCGCGCTTCGTGACGGTCGAGCGCGAGAACGATCCGAAAAAGTATGCCGCCAAGGTCAAATTCGTGGCGCACGATTGCGATCTCGCCGTGCTGGAAGTCGCCGACCAGACCTTCTACAAGGGGTTGAAACCCTTGGAGATCGGTGGGATTCCGCAGTTGGCGTCCAGCGTGTCCGCCTATGGGTATCCCATCGGCGGTGAACGGCTCAGCGTGACCCAAGGGATCGTTTCGCGCATCGACTTCCAGACCTACACGCATTCGGCGGTGGACAGCCATCTCGCGTGTCAGATCGACGCCGCCATCAATCCCGGCAATAGCGGGGGTCCCGTCCTCCAGAATGGCAAAGTGGTTGGCGTGGCGTTTCAGGGATACAGCGGCGACGTGGCGCAAAACGTCGGGTACATGATCGCTACGCCGGTTCTCCAGCATTTTCTCAAAGACGTAGGGGATGGCCACTACGATAAATATGTCGATCTGGCCATCCAGACGTTCCGCCTGCAAAATCCCGCCCAACGAGCCGCCCTTGGTCTCAAGGATGACGATACCGGCGTGATGGTCGGCTCGGTGGTCCCCGGGGCGACCTGCGATGGTGTGCTCAAACCGGGTGACGTGATCCTCGCCATCGACGACAACCGGGTGGCGAGTGACGGCTTCATCGAAGTGGAAAACGACCGCGTCGAAATGGCCGAGGCCGTGGAGCGGAAGTTCAAGGGGGATTCGCTCAAACTCCATATCTTGCGCGATAAACAGGAAATGGATGCCACGGCGGTGCTCAAGCCGGCGTGGCCGTATCTCATCCAGGCGAACGCCTACGACGTGAAGCCGCGTTTCGTCGTCTTCGGCGGGCTGGTGTTCCAACCGCTCTCACGCGACTTCTTGGAGGTCTATGGCATCGACGACCTTCGGGTCCGGTATTTCTACGACCAGTTTGTGGAACGGACAATCTTCCTTCAACACCCGGAAGTGATCGTACTGAGTCAGGTGCTGCCCGATCCGATTAATACTTACCTCGAAGAGTACAAGAATTCGATTGTCAACGAGGTCAACGGCCATCCCATCAAGCGTCTGGAAGACCTTGCCGCCGCCTTTGCCGAACCGGCGGACTATTACGTGGTCAAGTGCATCGGACAGGGGCGGCCGATCGTTTTGGAACGTTCGGCGGTGGAAGCCGCGCGCAGCCGCATCAAGAAGGCCTATAATGTCTTGACCGAACAGAACTTGACGCCGGTCCCATCCACCCCGCCCACCGATTTTTCACCTGCGGTGGCCACCACCGCCAATGCCGGCCTCTCGTCCGGTGACGGTGCCGCTGCCCGCTAGTGGGTGGCTTCATTCGCCTCCCTCGCTCCCGCCCTCCTTTTTCTTCGATTGATCCATGCGTAAGATTTTTGCTCTGGTGCTTCTCCTTTTGGCTGGCTCGTTTGTTCTGCCGGCCAACCTGCACTCCGCCAACACCGTGCGCCCCGTTTCCCCGCGCACGGAGCTTTCCGTGGTGCGGGTCAGCTCGACCAATCAGGATTACGACTTCTTTCGCCCCTGGGCGAAAAAGAACCCCCGTGATTTTCACGGCCTCGGGGCCGTCATCGCCGGGAACCGCGTGCTGGTGACCGCCCAGCTCGTGGCCAACCATAGCTACGTCGAGCTGGAACGCGCCGAGAGCGGCCAGAAATCCGCGGCCAAGGTCCTGTGTGTTGATTACGAGGCGAATCTGGCCATTCTGCAGCCCGTCGCCGAGAACTTCCTCGGTAACCTGAGCCCGTTGGAATTGACGCTCGATGCCGTCGTCGGTGACCGCGTCAACGTCCTCCAGCTGGAAAGTAACGACGCACTGGTCTCGACACCCGGCCCGATCACGACCATTGAGGTGGGCCACTATCAGTTGGAGGGCGCGGCGTTTCTCCTCTACAAGCTGAGTTTGGCGCTCCAGTACCGCGAGGGCAGTTTTACGGCCCCGGTGATCAAGGATGGCAAGCTGGCGGGCATCCTCATGCGCTTCGACCCGCGCAACCAGAACGTGGACGTAATCCCGGCGCCCATCATCGCACATTTCCTCAAGGATTTAGACGGTGGCAGCTATCAGGGTTTTCCACACCTCGGGATGGAAACTGCTCCCACGCGGGACCCGCAGCTCCGGCATTTCGCCAAGCTCCCCGCCGGGACGGGCGGCGTGTATGTCACGAACGTGATTCCGAATGGCCCTGCCGACAAGGCCGGCCTCAAAACCGGGGACGTGGTGCTCGAACTGGCCGGTTCGCCCATTGACCAGGACGGCAACTACGAGGAAGCGCTTTACGGACGCATCGCCTTCGTCAATCTGGTTACTACCCGTTCGTTTGCGGGTGACAAGCTACCACTCAAAATTTCCCGTGACGGCGAGATGAAGGCCCTGGAAGCAACCGCTACTCACGAAGCGGCGGGAAATTATGTCAGTGAACCGTACATCGTGGATCGTCCGCCCCGCTACTACGTGGTCGATGGCTTGATATTCGAGGAACTCTCGCGTCAATACCTCAAGGAGTGGGGCGGCGATTGGCAGAAGCAGGCGCCGCAGCGGCTCGTTTACCTGGATCGTTACCAGTCGTCCATCGTCCCGGAAGGCCGTAAACGGATCGTGATTTTGAGTCAGGTTCTCCCGACCGCCAGCAACATCGGTTTCGACGACTTGAAATATCTGGTGGTCACGCAGATCAACGGCAAGACCATCAACAGCCTGGACGATCTATCCGCCGCGCTGACCAAGCCGGTCGATGGGTTCCACAAAGTGGAGTTTGAGGAGTATCCCAAGCAGATTTTCCTCGACGCCGCGCACCTGGAAGAGAACGACCGCACCGTCGTGGAAAGCTACAGTCTGCCCGATCTCAAATTGCTGGATTGATTCCGGCGGCAGGGATTGCGGTCACCCGTTGCGTCCGTTGCGGTGGCCGGGACCGTTTCAGGTGTCACACGGAGTGAAATCATTCTCCTGACCCTCGAAAATTCCCAGCTATGAGCGATACCAGCGTCACCAAAGTCACCTCCGCCAATTCGCCGGAAGGCCAACTCGGCCAGAAGTATCTCGCCAGCGGCAAGTCCCTCTCCATGCGTCTGTGGAGCGAGGAACAGCCCGGCGAACCCAAACCCGAGGCCGCACGGGATTACGAGACCGTCGGCTATGTCATCAAAGGCAAGGCGGAGTTGCATCTCGAAGGCCAAACGCTGCTCCTGAACACCGGCGATTCCTGGGTGGTGCCGAAAGGTGCTCACCATACCTATCGGATTCTGGAAGCTCTGACGGCCGTGGAAGCGACGAGTCCTCCGGCGCAGGTCCATGACCGGGATCACGCTTGACCCCAAATTATCGCAGCATCGGCAAGGTGGCACCGGTTCCGCTTTGACGGAATTCGCCGGGTGAACGACAGGATGATTCCTGTGCTCACCCGGTTTCTTTTGCTGTTGATCCCTCTTTCCCTGGGATTGACGTTTCTCCACGCTCCCCCGATCTGGATTTTTGTCACTGCAATCGGGGCGATCATTCCCCTTTCCGATTACATCCGTCTGGGCACCGAGGAGGTCGCGCACAAAGCTGGTGGCGCCATCGGCGGGTTGTTGAACGTCACTTTCGGCAATGCGCCGGAGTTGATTCTCGCTCTGTTCATTCTGCGCACCGGGGCGGTGGAAGTTGTCCGGGCGCAGATTACCGGTGCCTTCATCGGAAACGGGCTGTTGGGGCTGGGTCTGGCCATCGTGATCGGCAGCGTCGGACGCGAGAAGCAGACCTTCAAAAAGGAGAGCGCGTCCATGCTCTCGGCCATGTTGATGCTCAGCGTCATTGCGCTGCTGCTCCCGGCGATGTTTGACTACACCGTTCGGCACGGGCCAAAAGCAGCGGAGTTCCATCTGCGCGAGGATCATCTGAGCTTGGCGGTCTGTGGCGTGCTCATCGCCACGTACGTCGCCAATCTGATCTATACGCTGATCACCCACCGGGACATCTTCGCGGTGGAAGCATCAGACGATGGCCAGACCAGGGGCTGGTCGCTCCCTCTCTCCATCGGCGTGTTGCTTGGCGCGACGATTCTGACGGCCGTTGAATCCGAACTGATCAGCAGCGCCCTGGAGGCTGCCAGCCACCAGTTGCACCTTTCGCTGGTTTTTCTTGGGATCGTGGTTCTCGCCGTGGTCGGCAACATTCCGGAGAAAGCTTCCGCCATTTATTTCGCCCGCCGCGACCGCATGGGCCTCGTGATGACTATCACCATCGGCTCCACGATTCAGATCGCGCTGCTGGTGGCGCCTCTGATCGTGGTGGTCTCTCATTTCACCGCGCACCCGATGAATCTGGTGTTTTCGAGTCCGCTGGAAATGATTTCCTTTGTCTCCGTGGCTCTGGTGGTCAACGCCATCGCGCGCGACGGAGAAACGACGTGGTTCGAGGGGGTGTTGCTGCTCGGTGTGTACGCGATCTTGGCCCTCGCGTTCTTTTTCGTAGGCTGACCCTCAGTCCGAGACCTTTTTCAGGTCGTCCAGGCTGATGGTTTTGCCGTCACCGGTGAACGCCAGCTTTCGGCCATTCCCTGATTGATCTTGCTGCACGCCGGAAACCCGGTGGCCCGCCGTGTCGTACACCGTGATCGCCCCGTTGCCGGTATCTATCGCCAGGCGGTTCTTCCCCGCAAAATAGGCGTAACGCATTTCGTTCTGACCACCCGCCGAGTTCGGGTGGTCGCCCAACGACTCGGGCCACCAGCGATCCGCACCGATGGATTTCATCGGCTCCATCGGTTTCATTCCTTCCATGGGCTTCATCGGTTCCATCGGTTTCATCTTGGGTAAGGTTAGATCACGAAATACGTCAGCGACACAGCCCGCTTTCAGCGGACTGCACAACCTTTACGGCCCGCAGGTGACGAGTGGCTTTATCGCGGTTATGTTACGCCGTGCAGCCGCCGCCCACACCCGCCGCCCCGGTCCCTCTGGCGGAGCCGATTACCTCGTTCATGCTGGGCGAACTCGCGGCCAAATTTACCGAGATCGGGCAGCCCGGTTTTCGCGCGAGGCAATTGTTGGACTGGGTTTACCGCAAACGAGCACGGTCTTTTGCCGCAATGAGTGACCTGCCCGCCGCGCTGCGGACAATCCTCGCCGAGCGCTTTACCCTCGGTTCCATTGAAACGGTTCGGCGGCTTGGCTCGGATGATACCACCCAAAAGTACCTCTTCCGGCTGCCGGACAGCCAACTGATCGAAACGGTGCTCATCCCGGCTTCACCCGCCCTGTACGGCGAGGCGAGCGACCGGCGCACCCTTTGCATCTCCACCCAGGTGGGCTGCGCCTACGGGTGCAAATTCTGCGCGAGCGGATTGGACGGGTGGAAGCGCAACCTGCGCGCGGGCGAGATCATCGAGCAAATTCTGCGCGTGGAGGAGTCCTGCGGCGAGAAGGTCAACAACCTCGTGTTCATGGGCATGGGCGAACCGCTCGCCAATTACGAGCAACTCCTGCGCGCCATCGGCATCATCAACGCCCCGTGGGGGATTGGGTTGGGCGCGCGCCACATTACGGTTTCGACGAGCGGCCTCGCCCCGCAAATCCGCCAGCTTGCCGATCAGCCATTGCAAATTCGCCTCGCCATCTCGCTGCACGGTGCCACGGACCCCGTCCGTACGCAGATTATGCCGGTGAACCGGAAGTATCCGCTGGCGATCCTGTTGGATGCCTGCCGGTATTACCACGCCCGGAAAAAGCAGAAGCTGACCTTCGAATACATCCTGATCGACCGCGTCAATGACACCGAGGAACAGGCCGTGGCGCTGGCGGGCATCGCCGCCGACCTGGATGCGAAGGTCAATTTGATTCCCTACAATACCGTGGAAGGGCTGACGTGGACCCGCCCCCCCCTGGCCCGCCAGCAGGCATTCCAAGGGGTACTCCGTTCGCGGGGCGTCCAATCGACCCTGCGCCGCGAGAAAGGTCACGATATCGCCGCAGCCTGCGGACAGTTGCGTCGACAGACGATGACGGCACCCGTCGCCTGAAAACAGCGTCAGCGCCTTCGCCAAACGCCCGCCTTGCTGACGCTCCACTGGAATTTGCGGGCATGTTCGCGGATCAGGAAGGGTAAATCCAAGGTGCGGACCAGCTCGAAATCCGGCGCGAGGATCGCGCACAGGGTTGCAAAACTACTCACCGGCCGGCCTGCCTCCTCATAACCACCCAGCCATTTGGCGGGCGGCGTGTACTCTTCCAGCCAGGTGAAGGGTGAGGCGATGACTAATTGGCCGCCGTGGTTCATCAGGCCGGGCAACTGCTCCAGGCACCAGCGCGGCTCTTTGAGCCGATCCAGGAGATTGATCAGCAGGGTCACGTCAAACTGCCCCAAACCGCCCCCCAGCCAGCAGGCGTCTCCCACCTCAAAGCTCACCCGCCGCCGTTCGATCCTCGCCGGCACCACGGCCTTGCAACGCGTGGTCAACCGGCCTTCGTCCGTGCGGAGATATTCCAACGTCCCGTGCTCGCGGAGGTCGTTCGCCGCCTGGATGAATTTTGCGGAATAGTCGATGCCGACGACCTCCTCGCAGTAGAGAGCCAGTTCAAAGCTGGATCGCCCCACGGCACAACCGAGGTCGAGAGCCCGGCCACCGGCGGGGACGGCCTTCAGGTCGAGACATTCCGTCACCGCCCGCACCGCGAAATCCAGCGCCGACTGCGGACCGAACGGATACGGCAGGATTTCCTCCGGCTGCCCGTAGTGGAACAACAGGTATTCACCGAGCAACCGGTCCGTCTCGTAGGGATTGGACGGCATCAACTGATCATTTCAAAAGATCCCGCAGGTAGGCGGTGGCCTGGTAATTTTCGATCACGGTCACCGATTCGCCGTTGCGCCGCATGAGCACGCGTTTGCCGACGATCTCCGGCGTTTTTGTGGGCGAATACAGGATATCGTCGTGGGTGGCGTTGCCCTTGTGCTCGAAGCGGTCCGGGGTGATGCCGCCGCCGAGGTGGTCGCTGCGGCCCGTGGCGATGTGGAAGGTGCCAAAGATTTTCTCGTCCTGAATATCCCGGCCCGACACCGGCAGATTCTGCGTGCCGAACCCGAGTTCGCCCAACTCGCCGGTCGCCGGGTCGGCCAGCAGTTTGTCGCGGTGGGCCAGCACGATGTTCTCGTCGCCCTGGAGCAAAGTTGCATCCGTCACCCGGCCGTCGCGCACGGTCATCAGGGCAATGGTGCCGTCCTCGTAGCGCATCGGGAACTGCCCTTCCGCGCCGGTCGGGACAAAGTACACCTCCCCGGCAGGGAGGTTCGCCACGTCGGGGCCGCCCCGGCAGAGGCCGTGGCTCTTTTGCGCTTCCTGCCCACCGAGTTCCAGGCGCAGGTGATATGTCTCGTCACCATAGCCGAAGTCGATTTCCACCGCTTCCGCGCGGGTCAGCCCCAAGCGCAATTTCTCGGCCTGGCGGCTGACCTCGTCGTAATCCACGGCTAGACCGGACGCCAGGATGATCGGGTTGACGCCGTGCAGCGTCGCCCCGCGGAACCCGTATTGCTTGGCGAACGCCGTCAGCGGTGCCGTGGCCGAGTAGGTGGAAATGCAGAGGATGAGGTTGTAGTTCGGGTAGATGTCCCGTTCGAGGCTCAATTCGCGGCCGTCCGCATCCACGGCGAGGTCCGGCAGGTCGAGGTTGCTGCCACCGGTGATCTGGTAGGCGAACATCTCGCCGCCATGC
>CAHJWO010000034.1 GCA_903642295.1 PVC group bacterium
GGGCCACCACGGGCGTCATCACGCTCACCAACGGGCTGGGCACCAACACCACCCCCACCAAGTTCCAGGTCACCGTGCCCTGAGGGCTGGACAGCTACACCACCACTTGCCTCTGCCGCAAGAAGTCGCTGCAAACGAGGGAAGCGGCATTGCCCTTGCTTGCTAAGGAATTGTCTTGTTTCATTCCGAAGCTACGGTATTTACCCCAGTCCCCTTCCATCCCTTTTCTCCGATGCACCGCCGATCCTTCCTCGTTCACTGCGGCCTCGCTGCTGCCGGCACCGTCTTCCTGCCCGTGCTGGTTCCTTCCGCCGCCGGGCTGCAAGCCGCGGACCTGTTGTCGGCGCAAAGCTCGGCGCAGTTGACCGGTAGTGACCGCCAACTGCTGCGTTTGCTCTCGGCCTATGGGTCGGATGTGTACTTCTGGGGTGGGCAGGTGTTCACGCGGGCCACGGGCATCGGCCAGAAGGACGGCACGACCCACCTGCTCGTGCGCGTGGCCGACTACAGCCAGTTGATGGCGTTCCTGCATTCCGACGCCGAGAAAACGCTCGGAACTGTTCGCGCAACCAGCAATACGTTGAATTTCACTTACCAGGGGACGGCCTACACGGTGACCAACGAGGGTGCCGAAGGTTTTACCAAGGCGATTTCGGGCGGCGGGGTGTCGCGGCAACACCTGAGCGACGGCGACGTGGCTTTGTTCGCGCACGAGTCCGTGCTTTACCATCCATCCACGGACACGCTCAGTGACCCGAACCTCCTGCTCAAAAAGCACAGCATCGACCTCGCGGAAACGCCGACCGGCGGGCTGAGGGCGCAGTTTCAGACGCTCGTCCACGGGTGGCTGGAGTCCAGGAGCACCGGGCTCAAGCTGGGGAAAAAATTCACGACGTTCCAGGACGAGTTGCTGGCGTCGGTGCCCACGGACAAGGCGGCGGAGAAGGTCGCCAAATCCCTACTGGCGAATATCTCATTGCTCGCGGCGTCGTTCGACGTAGATGCCCTGCGGCCCCTGCTCACGTCGCCGCTGGTCAGCGCGAGCCTCAAGGCGGCGTTGGGCCTGGACGCGGAAACCGTGCTGGCGGACGTGGCGAAATTGCGCGGGGAACTGGCGAGCGGCGACTATACGGACGCCGCGCTGTGGCTGGCAGGCCTGCTCGGTCCGCAGATCAAGGATGGCACGCTGGGCGAGTGGCTCGACCTGATGACTGGCGATGCCGCCACCACCGGTGCCACGAAGGCGGCGCTCCCGGGGGCGCGGCGGCTGTTGGGACAAATGGCTTCCGGCGTGCGTTGAGGAAGGGAGGGAGGGCTCTCCGAGCCCTTCCCTGACTGTCCGATGGCCGGTCGACAGCCATTCTGAAAATCGCTGTAAGCCATCGGGAAGATCCACCTCGGAGCATTCCTACCGCGATTCTTTTTCGCAAATGCTTAGCGAGCAAATAGGATCAGCCTTACCCGGAAGAAATCAGGGCAGGGCTCGGAGAGCCCTCCCTACCCCGCGTGTCACATTTTTCGCTACCCGTCCGACCGTCCGGGCGTTGGCAAACGCTTCTTTTGCGTACCCTTACGCTCATGATCCCGTTCCAAAGCGACAGCAACAGCCCTTCCGGCACCCGGCCAGCCCCACCCTGCACCCTCGTCATCTTCGGCGCTGGCGGCGACCTGACCAAGCGCCTGCTCATGCCCGCGCTCTACAACCTGTCCGGGGCGCATTTGCTGCCGGACGACTTCCAGATCATCGGGGTGGATCATGCGCAGAACGACGACGCCGGCTGGAAGAAGGCGCTGACCGATACCATGCAGGGGTTCACCAAGGACAAGACCGCCGAGTTCTACACGCCCAAGCTCGACGACGCCCAGTGGGGCTACGTCACCTCGAAGATGAGCTACGTCCCGGCGGATTTCGACAAGGATGAGACTTACAAGGGGCTGACGGAGAAGTTGGGAGAGGACCGCAGCGTGGTGTTTTATTTCGCGGTGGCGGCACGCTTTTTCGGGGTGATTGCGGACAAACTGGGCGAGAGCGGATTGCTCAAGCAGGACGGCGGACGGTTCCGGCGCGTCGTGATCGAGAAACCGTTCGGGAGCGACCTGCAAAGCGCCCGGGATTTGAACGCGCGCCTGCTCAAGCAAGGGGACGAGAGCCAGTTCTACCGAATCGACCATTTTCTGGGCAAGGAAACCATCCAGAGCATCATGGCGGTGCGCTTTGCCAACGGGATGTTCGAGCCGACGTGGCGGCGGGAGTACATCGACCACGTGCAGATCACAGCGGCGGAGACCATCGGGGTCGAAATGCGCGGCGGTTTCTACGAGCCGACCGGGTGTCTGCGCGACATGGTGCCCAACCACCTGTTCCAGTTGTTTTGCATGATCGGCATGGAGCCGCCCAATTCGTTCGACGCGGAGGCCGTGCGCACCGAAAAAGCCAAGCTCGTGGAGGCAGCGCATCCGGTCATCGTGGAGGAGGCCGTGCGCGGGCAGTACACGGCGGGCGAGGAATTCGGCCAACCGGTCAAGGGGTATCGGGAGGAGGCCAACGTGGCCCCGGACAGCCGCACGGAGACCTACGTGGCCCTGAGACTGAGAGTGGATAACTGGCGCTGGGCGGGCGTGCCGTTTTATCTGCGCACGGGCAAGCGGCTGGGGAATCGGCGCACGGAGATTGCCGTCCATTTCAAGCCAGCGCCGTACCAGATTTTCAAGGACACGCCGGTGGACCAACTCGCACCCAACATCGTCAAATTGATGGTCGATCCCGAGCAGGGGATTTCCACGCAGTTCAGCGCGAAGGTGCCGGGGCCCGAGATGAAGCTGGCGAAGGTGGAGAATTCCTTCAAGTACAAGGATTTCTTCGAGGAGCAGCCGAACGTGGGTTACGAGACCTTGCTGTATGATTGCATGATCGGGGACGCCACGCTCTTCCAGCGGGCGGACAACATCGAATCGAGCTGGGCGGTCGTGCAGCCGCTGCTGGACGCCTGGAAGGAAGGCGCGCCGGAATCCTATGCCGCCGGGAGCCAGGGGCCGAAGGGGGCGGACGATCTGCTGGCCAAGGATGGTCGCAAGTGGCTTCCGCTGAAGGAGTAAGCGAAGGACGGAGGGCGCAGATAGGAGCGAGGAGTTGTGCTTCCCTCGCCGCTGGCCTCGGCGACCGGGTGGACGGCGGGGCGCCGTCCACGGCACGCGGGGCGCGTGCGCTCCCCCAAGCAACCCCGAGATTCTTTTTCCGTGGATGCTCAGATTTCCGGCAAAAGCCGGTTTTACCTTTGGAAAATGGGGGGCAACGGGCTCCGTTGCAGGAGAGTGCCCACCGACGGTAACGGCGCTGTTGTCCTACCAGCGGACTTTTGTCGGAGGTCTGGTCGCTCAGGAGGACAGGGACAAGGAAGGCATTGGACTTCCGCAAAAACCGGAAACCGTCCGCAGATTGCGCAGATTTCCGCCGATGGGAGGGAGGAAAAGGCCACTCGAGCGGTCCCTCGGCTGGTCATCTGCGGAAATCTGCGAAATCTGCGGACTTTTGCCGGAGATCTATTGGCATGATGGCAGAAGTGAGATCAGGGGATCGTGAACATCGGAACGAAGAAATCAGCCTCGCCACGCCCAAACGGGACCAAAAGCACAGAACCCCCACGGCGCCGCGATGAGTGCCGTGGGGGTTAAAATCCTTTGACGAGGTAGGTGCAGTTAGAATTTCGCAGTCAGATCGAATTGGATAATGTGGCTGGAATTGTAATCGCCGACACCAATGTTCAAGTTCTTCTCGCTGCCGAGATTGTTGCTGCCGAAATACGTCACGGTGCTAATGAGCCACGGATAAAAGGCGTAGCTGCCCGCCACCTTGACGCCGCGGAAGCCCAGGCGGCTGAAGTTGAAGTCCGAATCGTTGAGGTTCGGGTCCACCGATCCCAGCCCGACCTGCCGATACTCGGCCAGCAATAGGTAATCGCCTTTCTTCTTGATTTGATAGTCCGAGCCGACCGTGAGGCCGGTGGCAAACGCGACCTTGTCGGTCGTGCTGTCCAAAGGCTTCTGATTGTATTCCTGCGCATCGCGCGCACCGCCCTGGAAGTTGTACACGGCTTGCCCGTACACCTTGAGCTTGAGCGCCCCCAGGCCGACTTTCACGTCGCCATTGAAGGTGCCGAGGGAAAGGTTGCGCGAGGAATTGGCCGAGTTGAACGCGGCGACATTTTGCAGCACGTTGCCAGCCTGACCCTGGCCGTTGCCCGCACCACGGCCCGTGCCCGTGCCGCCCGAGGACGGATTGACCGCCGAGGTCGGGATGGTGACGCCACCGGCCGTGACCGTCGTGGCCGTCGTGGGTGAATTCGTCCCGCCGTGTCCAGGATAGAACAGGTAGCCGCCCGCCGCCGTGACCGTCAGATTGTTGGTCGGCTTGAAGGTGCCAACGATCTGCTGGTACGCGAGGTAAGCATCGGTGTTGTTGTCGCCGCCGGGCACCCGGGCACCGGTGGCCGCCGTGCCGTTGCCGTCGTACAACGCGTTCTCGGGGTTGTCGTTGAAGATAAACTGTCCCGCGATCAGTCCGACCTGCAATTGCGGGGTGAGATCATACTTCACCTGCTCGGTGATGCCGGTCGGGCTGATGTCCGCGTCCCAGAGCACCTCAGTTTCCTCGTAGAAGGGATTGGGCTGCTTGCCGACGATAAACTTCAGGTTGTCATCCTTCGAGTGCCAACCGACAAAGATGCGCCACAGGTAGAGCGAGTAGTTGTCGAAGCCCTCCGAGAAAGTGGTGTTGCCGCTGTCGGCCCCCAAGGCCGTTTGGATGGCCGCGCCGGCGAAGAAGTTGTTGTTGAGCTTATAGTCCGCGAACAGGCGAAAACGGAAGCGGTTGGCGTCCGCCTGCGTCGTGTTGCCCGCCACTTGGTTGTCGGTGACGCTGTACTCGTTGCGGAAGCGGACCTCGCCGCTGAACACGAGTTCCTGCACGTTCGCGGACGCCCTTACGAAGGTCGGCACCTCCGCGCCGGTTTGGATGTTTTTGCCCTTGGAGTCACCTTCCATGAGGTTCAACTCTTTTTCGAGGGCGGCGACGCGAGCCTCCAGGCTTTTGTCGTAGGGATCAGCCGCGTGGATGGTGGCGGTCGGGGTCAATCCGCCCATTAACACGATTCCGACGGCAAAAGCCGCCGGGTGCAGGGCAGTTCGGAGGTGATTTTTCATGGATGACTTTGGGGTTTGGTTGGGTTTGTACACGGTTGAGTGTTTCGATTTCTGGAAATTGGTCAACATCAAATTTAATGTCGATAGGATTTATAGATTATTTAGATCCCGGTCGAACGGTGGGGGCTACACGTCCTCCAAATGCGAGCGTACGAATCGGAATCACGATATAAATTCAGAAAGATGTCGAGTACGATTTCACGAGGCTTGGAGCCGACCAGTTTCAAGACCGACTAAACCGCGTAACCGACGTTCGTTGATGGTATTCAAGTCGTTCGCAGCGCCGGACGCCGACCAGGCCATCCAGCGCTTTCCTTTCAAGCGCCTTCCCGCCGGAGTGACCACGGACATTTTGTGACGATTCCGTTACAAGGGCGATGCGACGGTGCCCGGAGGTCGCCGTCCACCTCTTCGCAAATCAGGATGCCTTCGATCCGCACATGATCCGGCAGCCCGCGCGGTTTTGTGTATCCTTCCGTACCCCCCCGTTTCATGCCTTCCCCGGAATCCAACTTCCCTTCCGCTCCCGGCGGCATCGCCGGTCGCAAGCCAAAGCCGCCGCTTTACCGTTCCCTGTATTTTCAGGTGATTACCGCCATTGCGGCGGGCGTCCTGCTCGGCCACTTCCTGCCTGCCACCGGCGAGGCCATGAAGCCTCTGGGCGACGGATTCATCAAGCTCATCAAGATGATGATTGCCCCCATCATCTTCTGCACGGTCGTGGTCGGCATCGCCGGGATGGAGGACATGAAGAAAGTCGGCAAGACCGGTGGGCTGGCGCTGCTCTACTTCGAGGCCGTCAGCACGGTGGCACTGATCGTCGGGCTCTGCGTCGTCAACCTCGTGCGGCCCGGCACCGGCATGAACGTGGACCCCGCCACGCTCGACCCGCAAGCCATCGCGCAGTACGCCGCGCCGGGCAGGCTGGGAACCACCACCGAGTTCCTGCTGCACATCATCCCGAACACCGTCGTGGACGCGTTTGCCAGCGGCGAGATCCTCCAGGTGCTCCTCTTTGCAGTGCTCTTCGGCTTCGCGCTCCATCGCTTCGGCGGACGCGGTACGCTGATCTTTGACCTGATCGAGAAACTCTCCCACGTGCTCTTTGCCATCGTGGGCCTCATCATGAAGGTGGCCCCCCTGGGAGCGTTCGGCGCGATGGCGTTCACCATCGGCAAGTACGGGGCGACTTCCCTGCTGCCGCTGGCCAGGCTGATGGGCACCTTCTACGCCACCTGCCTGATTTTCGTTTTCGTCGTGCTGGGCGGGATCGCCCGCCTGCACGGGTTCAGCGTCTGGAAGTTCGTGCGCTACATCAAGGAGGAATTGCTGATCGTGCTGGGCACCAGTTCCTCGGAAGCCGCCCTGCCGGGCATCATGGTCAAGCTGGAGAACCTCGGCGTCCGCAAGTCCACGGTCGGCCTGGTGATTCCGACCGGCTACTCCTTCAACCTGGACGGCACCGCGATTTACCTGACGATGGCGGCGGTGTTCATCGCGCAGGCGACCAACACCCCACTGGATCTTTCCCACCAGATCACGCTGCTCGTGGTGCTGCTGCTGACCTCCAAGGGGGCGGCCGGCATCACCGGCAGCGGGTTTATCGTGCTGGCGGCGACCCTTTCGGCGGTCAGCCATGTGCCGGTGGCAGGGCTGGCGCTGATCCTGGGCATCGACCGCTTCATGTCCGAGGCTCGCGCGCTGACGAATCTGGTGGGCAACGGGGTGGCCACGGTGGTGGTCGGCACCTGGTGTGGCGAGGTCGATGCCAACCGCTTGCATCAACAGTTGAATCGTGAAGGCGAACCCATCATGCCCGCCATCGCCGCAACGAATTGAGGGGTAATTGGGGGCGGTCCCGTTATCCGGGTCGGCACCGCAGACCCGGAGTCGCCCGGGTGCCTTACGCCCCCGCCGCGGCCAATGCCGGATGGTTCGAATTGTTACTAACTGCCTATCCGGAAAACCCACGCGTTTTTTCTTACGCCCCTGCCGGGGCTTCGAGCGAATGGCACTTTTCCCCGGGGCTTACGCCCCGGGCTAGACTCTGCCGCCCCTGCCGGGGCTGGGAACCGGGTTTTTCGGATCGGCAGTAAGGATGTACGAGAAGGTTTCCAGGTGGATGGCAATCTCCGAGCGCCATGCTTTCGGGACCGCGCCGCGGTCGAAAAGGCTTGGCAGCATGGCGGCTGCGCCGCCGGGAAAACATGGCGCTCGGAGATCGCCATCCACCGAGCTTCTATTTCGTAGATGCTTAAGGCGCCTGGTTCTGAGTGGGGGCGGCGACCTTGCCTTCCAGGTGTCGGCGGAAGGCGGCCAGTGTCTCGGGGCTGACGTGGTGCTCGATGCCTTCAGCGTCGGACTGGACGACCTTTTCAGGGATGCCGAGGCTCCGCAGGAACTCGGCCACCAGGTCATGGCGGCGGCGGGACTCCCTGGCGAGGCGGCGGCCCGCGTCGGTCAGGAAGATTGCCCGGTACGGCTGGGCGGTGACGAAGCCGTCGCGTTGCAGGCGCTGCACCGTGCGGCCCACGGTGACGTGGGTCACGCCGAGGCGCGCCGCCAGGTCGATGGCCCGGGCCTCACCGGTCTCCGCGATCAACTGGGCTATCAGCTCGACATAGTCCTGCGCGGTCTCCTGGGAGTGTTCCTCGCGGGTACGACGGCGCGCCACCGCCAGGGCGGTGCGCGGCGGGCGGGGCTGGGGGGATGCGGGAGCCGCTTCGGTCACGACGGCAAGCAAAGCCGAAAAAGTTTGGGTTGACAACTCCCAACCACAATGTAGCTAATGTTACATTATCAAGATTCGGCATGACCGTTTACCTGCCGCTTCACCTTTCCTGCGCTCCTTCAGCCTCCTCAATGCCCCAGCTCACCCGATCTCTCGACACCCAACCGCCCGCAAAAACCACCGACACGGCCTGGCGAAAAACCGCGGGCGAGTTCTCGCTGCCGGAAGTCCACCGCAGCATTTTCGTACCGGGCGGCGGCAGCTTCTGGCGCAAGCTGCTGGCCTTCGCGGGGCCGGGTTTCCTGGTGGCGGTCGGCTACATGGACCCGGGCAATTGGGCCACCGACCTCGCGGGCGGCGCGCAGTTCGGCTACACGCTGCTCTCGGTCGTGCTGATTTCCAACTTCATGGCGATCCTGCTCCAGCACCTCTGCGTCAAGCTGGGTGTCGCCACCGGGCGCGATCTCGCGCAGGCGTGCCGTGACCATTATTCCACGCCGACGGTCTGGTTTCTGTGGATCATCTGCGAACTGGCCATCGCGGCGTGCGACCTGGCGGAGGTCGTCGGCTCGGCCATCGGCCTGCAACTGCTCTTTGGTATTCCGCTGGTGTGGGGCTGCGTCATCACCTGCCTGGACGTGCTCGCCGTGCTCTTTCTGCAAACCAAGGGGTTTCGCTACATCGAGGCGCTCGTCGTCGTGCTGATCGGCACCATCGGCGCTTGCTTCGCCACGGAACTATTTTTCGCCAAACCCAGCCTGCCGGGAGTGATGCTCGGTTTCGTGCCGCACGCCGAGATCATCAAGAATCCGGCCATGCTCTACGTGGCCATCGGCATCCTGGGCGCGACGGTCATGCCGCATAACCTGTACCTGCACTCCTCCATCGTGCAGACCCGGGACTTCGAGCGTTCGCCCTCAGGCAAGCGCGAGGCGATCAAGTTTGCGACCATCGACTCCAGCGCCGCGCTCATGCTGGCGCTTTTCATCAACGCGGCGATTCTCATCCTCGCGGCGGCGGTGTTCCACTGGTCGGGGCACCGGGACGTGGCGGAAATCCAGGACGCCTACAAGCTGCTCAGCCCGAGCATGGGCGTGGGCGTGGCCAGCACGCTCTTTGCCGTGGCGTTGCTCGCTTCCGGGCAGAACTCGACGCTGACCGGCACGCTGGCCGGCCAGATCGTGATGGAAGGCTTCGTCAACATCCGGCTGCGTCCCTGGCTGCGGCGGCTGATCACCCGTGGCATCGCCATCGTGCCGGCGGTATGCGTCATCGGGTTTTACGGCGAGGGCAAGACGACCCAGTTGCTCGTTGCCAGTCAGGTCGTGCTGAGTATGCAACTCGGCTTCGCGGTGTGGCCGCTGATGCGTTTCACGGGTGAGAAGGCCAAGATGGGCGAGTTCGTCAACCCGGTCTGGATCAAGGCGCTGGGCTGGACCACGGCGGCCATCATCATCGTGCTCAACGTCAAGCTGCTCCTGGACACCTTCCTGCCCGAAGCGGCCAGCAAGGCATTCTACGGATTCCTGGGCCTTCCGACCGGCTAGCATCGGCGATAGAGAATCTCGGGCGGGAGCGCCCGCGCCGTTGACGCTCCTATCGGAGCCAGCGGCGAGGGCACCCCTGGCAGCCTGCGGGGCGCGGGCGCTCCCCAGCGGGAAACCTTCCACCGCAAAACAGCTTCAGCCGCTCAGGTGGGCAGATCTTTCCCCGTCGAGGTGAGGCTCAACTTGCCGTGTTTGACGCCCTTCGTGCCGATCAGCCGGTCCGCGAGCTTTTTGATGGCCGACGCCTGGCTTTTAAGCACGATGACCTCCAGGCAATTGTGGTGGTCGAGGTGGACGTGGAGCGTGGAAACGATCATCCCCGTAAAATCGTGCTGGAGTTCGGTCAGGGTCTGCTGGATGTGCGATGAGTGATGGTCGTACACGAGGGTGACCGTCCCGGCGGCGTCATAGTCGCCCCCGCTCTGGCGATGTTCAACCAGACGGTCGCGCATCATGTCAGCCACCGCGAGGGAACGGTTTTTGTAACCCTGGGTTTTGCGCAGTTGGTCGAACTGGCGCATCAAGGATTTTTCGGCGGAAACGCTGAAGCGGGTGACTCCTTCTTTCTTGCTCATCGAATGAATGCTTCCCCGTAGCGTAGAGCCACCATCGGAAAGAATCCCGCATTAAATTCCGATCCCCCGGAACTTGCTGGAATCTCTGGTGACCGACCGTTGAAAACCGAAGGGCGCAAAATGAATGGGTCGCAAACTCGACGAACTTTCGTCGATAGATGTTACCAAACCAAAATTCTTCATACTTTTTATCGTGACAGGGCCGCTCGCATTGGCTACGAAAGGAGCGGGCGGTGTTTGCCCGATGATTGCCGAACCCGGCAACGTCGAACGAGCGCAACCCGGAAGCCACTCCCGGATGTCGATGGCGATCCGGTCCTTGGGGACCGTGTCGTAGAGCCGGAACGTGCGGGTCGCTTCGTTTGGAGGCGGACTGCGCGTTTCACCTCGCACCTCATCGCTTCCATGAATATTCCTATCCTAGACAAAGTCTCCTTCCGTTTTGCTGCTGCTTCGTGGCGGTCCACGCGCACGAACCATCTTGCGGCCATCGCCACCGCCTTTGTATTGGCGGTCAGCGTCCTACCGTGCCGCGTTCAGGCGCAGGACCTCGTACGCGGTTCCACGGACGGCAACGATCCTGCGACGCCGGAAGCGGAACGCGTGGTGGTGATCGGGCGCGCCAGCGACATCCTGGGCGTGGCCACTTCGTCGAGCGAAGGCGTGGTCAGCGCCGCGGACCTCGCCACGCGGCCAATCCTGCGTCCGGGCGAAATCATGGAAACGATCCCCGGGGTCATCGTCACCCAGCACAGTGGCAGCGGCAAAGCCAACCAGTATTTCCTGCGCGGTTTTAATCTCGATCACGGCACGGACCTCGCCACGGATTTCGAGGGGATGCCCATCAACATGCCCAGCCACGCGCACGGGCAGGGTTACACCGACCTGAATTTCATCATCCCCGAGTTGGTCAGCGAAGTGGCCTACAAAAAAGGGAACTATTACGCCGAGGTAGGAGACTTCGGCAGTGCCGGAGCGTTTTCAATTCGCTATTTCGACGCCCTGCCCAGTTCGTTCCTGAAGATCGAGGGCGGCGAAGTCGGCTACGAGCGCGCGGTGTTTGCCATGTCACCCAATGTAGGGCCAGGCCACCTGCTTTTCGCGCTGGAGCTGGAGCACAACGAAGGCCCGTGGGATCGGGGCGATGATTATCAGAAGATCAACGGCGTCGTCAGCTACAGCGTGGGCAACGGGCAGAACGGCGCCAGCCTCACGGCGCTGGCTTACCACGGCAACTGGAATTCCACCGACCAGGTACCCGAGCGCGCGATCCAGAGCAAGCTCATCGACCGCTTCGGCGAGATCGATCCCACCGACGGCGGCGACTCGTCCCGCTACGGCCTCAACGGCGAGTGGCATCGGGGCAACGAAAACGAAAACACGCGGGTGGTTGCCTACGCCAACTACTACGATTTGAATCTGTTCAGTGATTTCACCTATTTCCTGGACGATCCGATCAACGGCGACCAGTTCGAGCAAAAGGACCGCCGCGTCGTGCTCGGCGCTTCGGCCAGCCAGACGTGGCGTTTCAAGCTCCTGGGCTTTGACACGGAGAACACGGTTGGGGTGCAGGAGCGCACGGATTTCATTCGCAACGGCCTCTTCCATACCGATGATCAGGTGCGCCTGAGCACCACCCGCGCAGACCACATCACCGAGACGCGCGTCGGCCCCCACCTGGAAAACAAGACGACGTGGCTGCCGTGGCTGCGGACCGTGGCGGGCTTTCGCGCCGACGTGTACAGCTTCCACGACGACGACCTGAGCGATCACGTCTCCGGCGGTGACACGGCCGCCATCGTCAGCCCGAAGTTCAGCCTGATCCTCGGCCCGTGGTCCAAGACGGAATTTTACCTCAACGGCGGTTACGGCCTGCACTCCAACGATGTGCGCGGCGCGGTCGGGCCGCCCATCCCCGGCATCGCGGGCACGGGCGGCGTCAACCCGTTGATCAAATCCAGGGGCGCGGAGGTGGGCGTGCGCAACACTTTGCTGCCCGGCCTGCAAAGCTCGCTGACCCTCTGGCTGCTGGACCTGGACAGCGAACTGGTGTTCGCGGGCGACAGTGCGTCCAACGAGCCGAGCCGCCCGAGCCGCCGCTGGGGCGTGGAGTTCGCCAACTTCTACACGCCCACGCCCTGGCTGACGCTCGACCTGGATTTCGCGTACTCCAATGCCCGTTTCACGCGGCACGATCCGGTGGGCCCGTGGGTGCCGGAAGCCATCGAAACGACGCTGGACGCGGGGGTAGCCGTCCATGATCTGGGGCCGGGCTGGTGGAAAGGATTCTACGGTGGATTGCGCTTCCGCTACTTCGGCCCGCGCATTCTGATCGAGGACGCCAGCCAGAAGTCGACGGCCACCTCGCTCGTGTATCTGCAACTCGGCTATCGTTTCAACAAAACGTGGGAAGCGACCCTCGACGTGTTCAACCTGCTCGACTCACAGGACGCGGACATCGATTACTACTACGTTTCCCGCCTACCCGGTGAATCCGCGGACGGCGTCGCCGACCGCCACACGCACCAGAGCGAGCCCCGGGAACTGCGCGGCGGCATCACGGTGCATTTCTGATTGAATGATCTTCGCGTTCACGAACGTGGGGTGAAGCGGGTTGCCGCGCACGGATAAAATCGGCGGCTGGAAGCTCACTCGCGCGGCCGCAGTCCCCACACGAGGCGTTCGATGATCTCGGCGACCAAACGGTCCAACGGGATGCCCTTGAACTGGCCATTGGTGGAAATGCTCAAGAGGCCGTGCACGGCGGCCATCGCCCCCAGCGAAAGCCGCGCGGGATCACCCACCACGACCTCGCCGGCCGCCTGGCCTTGCGCGAAGACGGCCGGAGGATGTGCGAACGCTCCATCACTGGCGTCCAACAGTACAGGCGGCGCGTCGGCCCGGTGCTTCGCCTCGAACATCAAGCCAAACCAGGCCGGATGCTTCAGGGCAAAACCGACGTAGGCGCGGGCCAATCGGGTCAAACGGGCATTGAAGTCTTCGCCACGGTCTTTGGCGGCGCGGGCCATGACGGCGTCCAGCCGCTCGAATCCACGCACGGCCAGGGCATCCAGCAGGGCCTGCTTGTCCGCGAAATGGCGGCGCGGTGAGGTGTGGCTGACGCCCAGTTCGCGGCTAAGTTCACGTAAAGTGAGGCTTCCGACGCCGCCGGTCTCCAGCGCGCGCGCCGCTGCCTCCAACAACGCCTCGCGCAGGTTACCGTGGTGATAGGGGCGAGGGGACGCTTTCATGGAAGGCAGCTTACACTGACATCGTGGGAGCCGCAGTATGTTTCCTTTGACAACATTGTTTCTTTCGTATACATTCCGAGCGCACCCACTCACCGATCTCTTACCAGCTTACCCATGAAACTTTCCCAGCGAACCATCCTTATCACCGGCGGCACCAGCGGCATCGGCCTCGAATTGGCCAGGCAGTTGCTGGCCCAAGGCAATACGGTCATCGTCACTGGCCGCGACCAGGAAAAAATCGACGCGGCTAAACGGGCGGTCCCTGGCGTGCACGCTTTTCAAAGCGACGTGAGCGACCCCGCTGCCATCACGACGTTGCATGCCAACGTCCTGGCGCAGTTCCCGGCGCTCGATATCCTCGTCAACAACGCCGGGATCATGCGCAACCTCAATCTCAACCAGGACCGCGACCTGACCGACGTGACGCGCGAGATCGAGACCAACCTCAGCGGACCCGTGCGCATGATCCAGAAATTCCTGCCCCACCTCAAAACCCGGCCGGACGCCCTGATCGTCAACGTTTCCTCCGGGCTGGCCTTCGTCCCGATGTCCGCTTCGCCGGTTTACTCGGCTACCAAGGCCGCCATGCACTCCTTGAGTCAGTCGCTGCGCGCGCAACTCGACGGCACGGGCGTGACGGTGGTCGAGCTGGCCCCTCCTGGGGTCGAAACACCGCTATTTCGCAAGGAGTTCGAGGCGGAGACGAAAGGCCAGAAGGCGATGCCCGTCCCCGAACTCGCCCAAAAAGCGATTGCCGGGATCGAAGCGGGCCAGTTGGAAATCCGGCCCGGCCAGAGCAACGCGCTCAAGCTCCTGAGCCGGATCGCGCCGGGCTTCGCGTTCAAGATGTTGACGAAGATGACCAAACCTAAATAGAGAACCGGGCGGATTTCTCAGCGCGTGCTGACCGGCATTTGCGGTTGAAACGGATGCAAGCCTCAGGATTTCTCGCCGCCGTCTTTGGTCCAGCGTTTGGCTACGGCCAGGAAGTTGAGCAGAAGGGGGGAAGGCGCTTCGCTTCGCCAGAGCAATTTCAAGCGGAAAGTCGGCACGGGCGGACGCAGCGGCCGGAGGGAGCAGCCGGGCACAATCCCCCGGGCGGCCATCTCCGGCAGGATCGCCACGCCGTAACCTGCCGCGACCATGCCAAGCACATTTTCCACCATGTCAACCGGGTGCGTGGCGGTCGGGGTAAAATCCGCCGCCGCGCACACGGCGGCCAGCATTTCGGCGTAACCCGGCCGGGTGACGGGCGACAAGACGAGCAAGGTCTCGCCCTGGAGTTCTCTTACGTCGAGATCCCCTTGACCGGGCCTGGCCAGGGCGTGCCGCTCCGGCAGCGCGGCCACGATCGGGCACGAAAACAGCGAATGGGTCTGGAACCGGGGGCTCAAGGTCGGGCCGATTTGCGGGCAAATCGCCGCGTGGATGCGTCGGTCGTCCAGGGCGGCCAGTTGCTGGGGCACCATCATCTCCACCAGCGAGATTTTCACCTGTGGGGCAACTTCCCGGAAGGCATGGAGGAGCGGGAACACGACGGGGGTGGAGAGTCCCGACACGTTGGCCAGCTTGAGCAGGCCGCGCGTGCCCCGGTGCGCTTCCCGGGCGCGTTCACCCGCCGCGGCCACGGCGGCCAGCGTGCGGCGGGCGTCGGTCAGGTACGATTGACCGGCATCGGTCAGGGCGATGCGCTTCGCGCGACCACGCTCCAGCAGCTGCACGCCAAGGTGTTCCTCCAGGGCCTTGATCTGGCGGCTGAGCGGGGGCTGGCACAGATGGAGGCGCTCGGCGGCGCGGCGGAAAGAGAGTTCCTCGGCCACGGCGACGAAGGAGCGGAGGTGACGCAAATCCATGACAGGTGCCCGATCTTGATACCGAAAAAGTGCGCAAACCGCAACCAAAACAGCATTCTTGCGGCCTTTCCGTCCATGATATAAGAAAGGGGAGCAGAACAGGATAGAAGAAGGACCAGGGCATCCAGCCAGCGTACATAAAGGACGGATTCCCTCTTTCCTCGTCCATCGCCTCGCATCACCATTCCATGAGCAACATCAACGAAAACCAAGCCAACGACCCGCCTGGAGTGCCGGATGCCCAGCAGAGGATGACACTCTCACGCATCGCCGCCGCGTTGGAAAAGCGAAACCTCCTGGCCGAAAAGGAGGGCGGCAAGGGGGATGACAAAAAGGAGGGCGGCGAAGGAGACGAAGACAAGAAGGAAGGTGGCGACGAGGGCAAAGACAAAAAGGACGGCGACGAAGGCAAGGATAAAAAGCCCGGCAAGGCGAAGAAGTTCTTCACCTCGTTCCTGGGCATCCTCTTGATGATCGCGTTGGTTGTCCTGCTGGTGATCGGCGGCCTGGCGCTCTGGCGTTACGAAAAAGAGCACGAGAGCACCAACGACGCCTACACGGCGGGCCGCACCCATCAGGTCAGCCCGCGGGTGCAGGGGCTGGTCCTCGAACTCTGGGTGGACGACAACCAGCAGGTCAAGAAAGGCGATCTACTCGTCAAGCTCGACCCGCGCGACTACGAGGTCGCCCTGGAGCGCAACCAGGCGAGCCTGGAGCAAAGCCAGGCCCAGGTCCTCCAGGCCAAAGGTCAACTCGCCCAAGGCGAGGCGGCCATCCTCCAGGCGAAGGCGCAGGTCGCCCAGGCGCGCGCGCAGGTCGATCAGGCCGGAGCCAACTACGAGGTGGCCGGGGTGAACTACGGACGCAACAGCAGCCTCTACGGCAAAGACCTGCGCGCCGTTTCCCGGGCCGACGTGGACACCACCAAGAGCAGCCTCGACGCGCAGAAAGCCGCGTTCGACGCCGCCAAGGCCAACACGGAGGCCGCCGAGAGCAACGTCAAGGCCGCCGAGGCCACGCGCGACAGCCGCGCCGGTGACTTGGAGGCCGCCAAGGCCGCCGTGGACGTGGCCAAGAGCAACGTGGACAACGCTCTGCTGCAACTCTCGTACTGCTGGGTGCTCGCGCCGGTGGATGGCCGGGTGAGCCGCCGCACCGTCGAGGTGGGCCAGCAGCTCTCCGCCGGGCAGGCCATCCTGGCCGTCACGCCCAGCGACGTGTGGGTATCGGCCAACTTCAAGGAGACGCAGCTCGAAAAGATCCGGGTGGGCCAGCGGGTCGAGATTCCCGTCGACACGTTCAAGCATCACCCATTTACGGGCCGGGTGGATTCGATCCAGAATGGCTCGGGCGCCACGTATTCGCTGCTGCCGCCCGACAACGCGACGGGCAACTTCACCAAGATCGTCCAGCGCGTGCCGGTAAAGATTGTCTTCGACCGCGACGACAGTCCGGGCAGCATCAAGGGTTTCGAAGACCTCGTGGTGCCAGGGTTGTCCTGCGAGCCGGTGATCGACCTGGCCACCACCAGCGACCGCGGCGACCACGTGATGAAGGACCAGCCCGCCCCGCCCAAAGGCAAACACGAGCGCGAATGAGGATGAAACGATCTTTGCCCGCTTCGTCGCCGCGTCTCCGTCCTCGGGTGTGGCCCGTGGCCATCGCCGCCCTGGTCCTGGCGGGATGCCACGGCGTCGGCCCCGACTACCATGGTCCGCCCAAGCCGGAAAGCCCTGACCCGGCGAAGTTCAAGAACGCCAGCCGCAACGCTGGCACCTCGAAGGCCGCCGAACGTTGGAAGGTCGCCGAACCGCGTGACAACGAGGGCCGCGGCCCGTGGTGGACGATTTTCGGCGACCCGGACCTGAACCGCCTGGAAGCCGCCGCCGTGGCCAACAACCAGGATTTGCGCCTGGCGGTGGCCCGGGTCGCCGAAAGCCGCGCGCAGATTCGCGTGGCCGCCGCCGACTTTTACCCGCATTTCGACTTCGACGGCACTTACAATCGCCAGCGCAGCAGCAACAACGAGCCGGTCCAGCGCGGCAGGCTCGTCGGTGCCAGCCCGTTCGGGGGCAGCACCGGCGGCACCAGCAGCAGCGAGCCGACGGTGCTCAACAATCAACCCCTGACGCGCACCTACAGCCTGTTCCGCGAACCCGTGGACCTGACCTGGGAGGTCGATCTCTTCGGCCGGGTGCGGCGCAATTACGCCGCCGCCCGCGCCACCCGCGAGGCCACGGAGGCCGACGCCCAGAACGTGGGCGTGACCGTCACCGCCAATGTGGCGACCACGTATTTCGACGTGCGCGCCCTGGACACGGAAATCTCGGTCATCAACCGCACGATCCACACGCGCCAGGACGCCCTGGGCATCGCCAAGGAGCGGCTAAGCGCGGGCCTGACCGGGGAACTCGACGTGGTACGCCAGGAGTCCGAACTGGCCAGCAACCAAGCCGACCTGGCGGGCGTCCGGCGCACGCGCGCCGAGATGGAAAACGCCCTGGCGACCTTGGTGGGTCAGCCCGCCAGCACGTTCCGCTTCGCCAAGCACGACCTGGGCGACCGACCGCCCCCGCGCGTGCCGCCCGGGCTGCCTTCCCGGCTGCTGGAGCGTCGGCCCGACGTGGCCGAGGCCGAGCGCACCCTCGCGGCGGCGAACGAACGCATCGGCATCGCCGTGGCGGCGTTCTTTCCCCGGATCACGATTACCGGGGCGGCGGGGTTCGAGAGCGCGACTATCACCGACGTGCTCAGCCCCGGCAGCAAAATCTGGCAGATCGGTCCGAGCGTTTCCCTCCCCATCTTCGAGGGGGGCCGCAACACCGGCAACCTGCGCGCGGCGCGGGCGCAGTACGACGAGCAAATCGCGCGTTACCGCAGCCAGGTGCTCGTGGCATTCCAGGACGTGGAGAGCGCGCTCATTGACCTGCGTACGCTCGCCGAGCAGGCCGAGGCCCAGGGCCGCGCGGTGGCTGCGGCGCGGCGCACTCTAGAACTCTCTAACATCCAATACCGGCAGGGTTCCGTCACCTTTCTGGACGTGACCGACTCCCAGCGCACGGTCTTTAATAGCGAGCGCACCGCCAGCCAACTGGTCGGCCAACGCATGCAGGCCACCGTGCAGCTCATCAAAGCCCTCGGCGGCGGCTGGGACTGACGCTCCACTTCCCCTATCTCCCATGCCGCAAGAAGCCACGCAGCAGATGGATGCCCGCAAATGGATTGCGGTCGCGGGCACGATGCTCGGCGCCTTCATGGCGATCCTCGACATCCAGATCACCAACTCGTCGCTGGCCGACATTTCAGGCGGCATTTCTGCCACCCCGGACGAGGGCAGCTGGATCAGCACCAGCTATCTCATCGGCGAGATCATCACGATCCCGATGACCGCCTGGTTCATGCGGATCTTCACCCTCCGCTATTACCTGCTGGTCAACATCGTCCTCTTTTTGATCTTTTCGGGTTTGTGCGGGATCTCGACGAGCTTGGGCGAAATGATCGTCTGGCGCGCGGGCCAGGGGTTCACGGGCGGGGTGTTCATCCCGACCGCGCTGACGATCATCATCACCTACATGCCCCCGAATCTGCGGGGCGTGGGGCAGGCGATGTTCGGGTTGACGGCCACGCTTGCGCCCGCCATCGGTCCATACATCGGCGGGTTGCTCACGGACAACATCGGCTGGGAATGGAACTTCTACATCAATTTCATCCCGGGCCTCATCATGTTCGCCACGGTGTTCGCCACCATCCCGGCGGAGAAGCTCAACCTCAAGCTGCTGCGCGAAGGTGATTGGTTCGGCATCGCCTCGATGGCCATCGGCCTGGGCGGCCTCATTGCCATGCTGGAGGAAGGCCAGCGCAACGATTGGTTTGGCAGCCAGTTCATCCGCAACTGCGCCATCCTGGCGGGCATTTTCGTGCCGGCCTTTATCATCCGGGAGTTCACGGCCGAGAAGCCGCTGGTCAAGCTGCGGCTGATCGCCAGCCGCAACCTGGGGCTCTCCACCCTGGTCGCCTTCGTGCTGGGCGTGGCACTCTACGGCACCGTTTACCTGATCCCGGCGTACCTGAGTCAGGTGCAGGGCTACAGCCCGACGCTTATCGGTGAGACCGTCATCTGGGTCGGCTTGCCGCAACTCCTCGTCTTCCCGCTCCTGCCGCTGTTGCTCAAGAAGGTGGACATCCGCCTGATGGTCTGTCTCGGCTCGCTGCTTTTCGCGGCGAGTTGCTTCATGAACTCGTACATGAGCCCGGACTACGGCAAGGATCAGTTCATCTGGGCCAACATCGTGCGCGCCATCGGCCAGCCGTTCACCATAGTGCCGGTGACGGCGCTCGCCACGGCGACGCTCGCGCGCCAGGATGCGGGCGACGGCTCGGCGATCTTCAACATGTTCCGCAACTTGGGGGGCAGCGTGGGCATCGCCATCCTCAACACCGTGACGGTCCGCCGCGAGCAGTTTCACGATTCGGTGATTGGCGACAGCGTCACGCCCTTCCGCGCGGACGTGCAGGCGCAACTGGCCTCGACGCAGGCCAGCTTCATGCGGCGCGGTTTCGATTCTGCCACCGCGATGAGTCAGGCGTATTCGTCCCTGAAGATGATGGTGCGCAGGGCCGCCAACGTCATGGCTTACAACGACGCGTTCTTGATCGTCGGCTATAGTCTCTTGTTGGGCGCGGCCGTCGTCTGGTTTTGCAAGAAGCCCGCCCCGGGCGCGGAGGCTGCGGCGCACTAGGTGCCTATCCGAACCACTCGATTTACTGCCTCTCCGGTTAACCTTGCTTTAGCCCCGGCAGGGGCGGCAGCATTTAGCCCGGGGTGTGAACCCTGGGGACCGCCGCCCCGGTCGGGAGCCCCGGCGGGGGGCGAAAGAAAACCCGCGCCGATTATTTCGATGAACGCTCTGGTTTGACAGGACGATCATGCGCCCGGGCGGGGACACAATTCAACCCAAAGTCGGATCAATCTCTGTGGCCGGGGACCTTGCCCACAGGGGATCGGGATTGGCACGACGGCGCAGCCGGGAGGGGTCGCACTGATCGCGCCGAAGTTCCCGATTGTTACCGACGCCAGCAACAAAATCGCCCTCACAAAGTAATATCGCGGGTTGGCAGCCGTCTCTAGATTGCGGAAAGCGCAGATCCCGACCCACAGCAGCCGACAAACCCAAACCATTCCACCATGACGCTCCAAAAACTGGCTCAGGCACCCGACTGGGTAACCAAATGGTTCGCCGAGATCGATTCCAAACGCTTCGGTCTCGACTTCGAGGCCTGCTTTGCGCCCGACGCCGAGATGGTGTTCGGCGTCGGGCACATCCAGGGTTTCGAGGCGATCAAAGCGCACCTGATCGAGTTCGACTCGACGATGGACACCAAGCATGTCGTGCTCGACTTCTGGGACGCCGGCGACACCAAGTTTCTGCGCGGCGAAGTCAGCATGACCAAGCATGAAACTCCCGACCGCACGATCACGCCCACCTTCGTGCATGTCTGGCACATGTCGAAGGACGACCCGCGCAAGCTCCAGCGCATCCACGGCGCGGTGGGACCCATGGAATAGCCGACAGATGACGTGGCTGAGAGTGCGCCGCGCGTCTAAAACCTCGAAAAGAAGAAGCTCCGATGACAACCATTCGTAAGGCGTACCAGTCCACCAGGCACGGTCAGGTTCATTATGCCGAGGCTGGCGAAGGCTTTCCTCTGCTCCTGCTCGGCGAGACGCCCCGCAGCCACCGTTTCTTCCGGCGCTTCCAGCCGTTGCTCGCGCCGCACGCGCACGTCATCGCCGTGGACACTCCCGGGTTTGGTAACTCACATGCCTTGCCTACCCCCACGACGATTCCGGCCGTGGCCGGTTGCCTGGTCGATTTCATGGACGCGCTCGGGTTCGATCAGGTGGATGTTTTCGGCATGAACACGGGTGACAAGCTGGCCACGGCACTCGCGGCGGGCTGGCCCGGGCGGGTGCGCCGGCTGGTGCTGGCTGGCTACACGCACAGCCTCATCCCCGAGCGGGAGGTCAGAGACAAGGCCCTCCAGCCTTTTTTCGCGCATTACCACGCGCCAAAGTACGAACCCAGCCAGGACGGGTCCCACCTCGTGCGCGAATGGGCTGCGACCCATGCTACGGTCGAGACAACCTGGTGGCCCGCCAAACTTCTGACCGCAAAAACGGTGGACGCCGACGACGTGGCGGCGGTCGAGGCACAGGTCAGCGACTACCTGTTGGGCTGGCGTAACGCCGTGCCGATCTACGAGGCAGTTTTCGGGTTCGACTTCACCGAGGCCGTGGGCCGCATTGAGGCGCCGACGCTGGTGCTTGAGTTGACCACGCCGGAGGAAAAGCATTTCGGCCCGCAGGCTCCGCGCCTGGCCAAGCTCATGAAAAACGCGACGGCCACGAGCGTCGAAGTCACCTTGGGCTCGGCCATTGAGACGGAAGCCAAAGAAATGGTCCAGGCTATCCTGCCGTTTCTCCAATCTTAGCAAGACATCAGGACCATGACTTCCGTGCCCGACGACGCCCACCCTGCTGCCACCCAAGCCTCCGGCCATCCAGCCCGGCCGCCTGCACTTTCTCCCGGCTACCGGATCGAGCGGATCGTCGAGGGCTCCGGCTTTCATACGCTCAACGGCGTTGCCTTCGGCCCGGACGGACGCTTGTTCGCGGCCAGCATGTCGGGCGAAAGCATCTTCGCGCTCGATCTGGCGACGGGTCGGATCGAGACGATCATCGATCCTCCGTTGGGTGAGTCGGACGATCTCATTTTCACCGCAGGCGGCGACATCATCTGGACCGCCGTGCTCGAAGGCATCGTGCGCAAGCGCGACCGCCATGGCCGGATCAGTGACCTCGCCCGCGACCTGCCGGGCGTAAACTCGTTGGCGCTGACCCGGGATGGCACCCGGCTCTTCATGGGCCAGGTCTTCCTGGGTGAGGGCTTGTACGAGATCGATCTGGAAGGCGTGAAGGCACCGCGCCTGGTGCTGGCGAAGACCGGCGGCTTGAACGCCTTCCAGTTCGGAGCCGACGGGATGATCTACGGCCCGTCGTGGCTCAATGGTACCGTGCTGCGGATCGATCCCGAGAGCGGAGAGCATCAGATCATCGCGCGAGGCTTCACGAAACCCGGCGCCGTGCGTTTTGACTCGCAGGAGCAACTCTACGTGTTGGACGACGCGCCGGGTGAGTTGTTCCACGTCAACCCCGCAGACGGCACCAAGCGTCTGATCGCCAGACTGGCGACGGCCACCGACAACTTCATGGTAGGCCCGGACGATCTCATGTACGTCAGCAACATGGTGGACAACAGCGTCCACGAGGTCAACCCACGCACGGGTGGCGTCCGCGTGATTGTGCAAGGCAAGCTCGGTTTTCCCCGCGCCATCGCTGTGGCATCGTCGCCGCAGGGCGACATGATTCACGTGGCGGATTGTTCGTCGTACCGCGTCGTCGATCCCCGCACCGGTGGGATCGAAGACGTGGCACGGGCGGTCATTTCCGAGGTGCGCTTCCCGAACGCCGTGAGCGCGAATGAAGACCACATCGTGCTCACCTGCGAGTTCTTCGGCACCGTCCAGATCCTGGAGCGGGCGGGTGGCAAGATCCTCCACGAGATCAAAGGCTTTGAGAAGCCGGGGGATGCCATCGAGCTTGGCGACGGCAGCCTGATTGTCACCGAGCCGGCGGCGGGTCGGGTGCTGCGGGTTGTGGCCCGCGTGTTGCCGATCTTGGGTTATCGTCATGACGTGCTCGTAGAAGGGTTGGACCAGCCGTGCGGCCTAGCGGATGCCCACGACGGCACGATCTACGTGGCGGAGAGCGCGTCGGGCAGACTGTTGCGCGTCAGCGTGCCGGAAGGCCATGTCTCGGAAGTTGCCACCGGTCTGGGCGCAATCCGTGCGGTTGCGGTCGCACCGGACGGCACCCTTATCACGCTGGACAACCAGGATGGCACGCTTTTTTCCGTCGATCCTAACAACGGTGGCAAGGAAGTCATTGCCCGGCATCTACCCGTAGGCTACCTGCGTCGGCCGTACGCGCGCTCCGGCGGAATTGCCGTTGGCTCCGATGGGACGATCTACGTGGCGGCCGACCGGGAAAACGCCATCGACCGGATCGTTCGCATTTGAGCAATTAGCGCCGCCGCACGCGAAAGCTAATTTGCAAGCGCTCGCCGCGCAGCGGCGTCGTACCCAAGGTAAGAATGGCTCTCCGAGCCACTCCCTGATAGTCTGCGTGAGGTAGACGCTGGTTGGCCGGCAACGTGCAGTCGGACCAGGCGAAAAGTGGGAACGGCTCGGAAAATAATTCCTGCTTTGGGTTACCACGCCGGTGCGCGGCGAACAGCCTTTGCCGATGCCGCTGTTGCGACCACACAAGAAGCAGGATTCGCGGGCATCGGTTCAACGACGCACGGATATTCGTTTCGCGGCCGCCTTTTTCCGTGGTGCTGCCAACGCTTTCAGCGGCTTGACCGGAATGCCATCCGGCAAACGGACACTGGCTGCCATCGCCAGGAAGTTGCGCAGCAGCGGCGAGGTCA
>CAHJWO010000035.1 GCA_903642295.1 PVC group bacterium
CACGCCGCCGCGTAAACCAAATCACCGCACCGAGCGGAGCCTGCCTTCATCTACAAACAACGTCCTATAAAGTCTATAGACCCAGTAAGGGGAAATGAGCAGACGTGCCAGCGTAAAGGCGCAACATGCCCCTACGGGGATTTGCCAGGCGAGTGCTAACATAATTGGCTGGCCCTGCGGAGTCAGCCACAGCTTTGGCTGGAGCCATTGTAAAAACGGGATTCCAAGCCCGGGGATAAGGACTCCCAAATCCAGCGCGCTCCTCGAATGGCGGAACCCCGTTTTAATGCACAGCCAAACGAACCGGAAATAATCGCGCATCCGCCGATAATGCCCGCTCTTGTCCCCCGGTCAATCGCGTCAAAAAATCCGCTGGAATAGCCCCTCGTCATAACGGAAAGTTATCACCGATTCGCTGACCAAAAAAGCGAAAATTGCTTCCATTGGCCTAACTATCACCGCGCCAGCTTGCGGCTGGTCAACCGCTTGTAAGTCAGCCGCTTGCCGCTGACGGCCCCCGCCACAACGGCGAACCGCTCCCCGTCGTTGAGCTTGCGCTCGTTGAAACGCCAAGCCTGCTCGTCCAGGTAAGCTTCCAACTGCTCGGCGTTGACGTGGACATAGGTGCCCTTCAGGGTCCGCTTGAGCAGGCACCAGAAGTTTTCTAGGCTGTTGGTATGCACGCCATCCCGGACGTACTCCACGGCATGATCGACAAAGCGGTGGATGTAGTCCGGCCCGAGGCTCTGGTAGGCCACCCAAGCGTCCGTGTGGAGCGTCGAGCCGGTTTCCACCGTGCCGTCGATGATGGCCTTGAGCGTCTTCTTCTGGGTGTTCTTGATGACCTTGGCGCGAACGCGGCTGCGGCCCTTATCGGCGTGCTCTAGCAGTCCCATGACCGCCGTCTTGCTGGTGAACCCGCGTCCGATGCCCTTGGCCTTCTTCACTTTCTTGTGCATGAAGTCGGCGGAGCCACCGACAAACGTTTCATCCGCCTCCACGACACCCTTCATTTTCTCAAAGCTTCCCGCCTTCAATGCCTCGCGGATGCGGTGAAGCATGAACCAAGCGGTCTTCTGCGTGACGCCGAGGCTGCGGGCAATCTCGCAGCTAGAGACGCCGTTCTTGGCGTTGACGATCAGCCACACGCACGGCAGCCACTTGGAAAGCGGTAAGGGGCTGGCCTCGAAGATCGTGCCGACCTTTACGCTGAACCGTTTCTTGCACGGAGCGCACCGCCAGAGCCGGACGGTGGCAACGTAGCCTAACTCCCGGTTGCCGCAGTGGGGGCAGGTCACGCCGCCCGGCCAGCGTTTGGCCTTGAGGTACTCGTGGCAAACCTCAGGATCGGAGAAATAACGGATGGCTTCAAGCTGAGTCTCGGGGTGATTTTCGGTAGTCACCACACCTCATACGGATTAGGCTTGTCAGCCAAGTATATAATTACCGAAGGACCTTCCAACACGGCGGTCTGATTAACGCCATTCTTCGAGCCGTGTCAGCAGACCGATCCGGCGGCTTGATTCTGAATCGCAAGGTGGAAGGTCCTTCGGCTCGTTACACTCGCTCAGGATGACAGAAGTATAGAGAGCATCCACCGTTAGAGAGCGTCCAACGCCATCATCGCAGACGTGGCGTCATTTCTTGCGCTGCTGCCACTCGGCCAGCGTCGGGCGTGGCAATTTGAAAAACGCATCGCGCGTGCGGACGTAGTTTCCCGCGCCGTTCATACGGCCGATGGTGTGGAGTTGTTCCGCGCGGATGTAAGGACCCGCCGGGTCGATAAACTCCTCGCGGACGTGTGCGTAAACCACCTCACCGATGATCACTCGCGAGTTACCGCGCTCCACGGTGATCACCTCCCGGCATTCCAGCGAGGCCGGAGCTTCGGCGATGCGCGGCACGGAGATCCGCGTGGAAGGGATCGTCGTCAGCCCGGCCTCCGCGATCTCGCTGACCTCGTGCGGAAAGTCCAGGCAGCAGATGTTCATGGCGTCGGCGAGGTCCTCGTTGACCACATTGACGACGAACTCGCCGCGCACCCGGATGTTCTGCGCCGTATCTTTCGGGATCGGGCGGCCCGATTCGTCCTTTTGGCCGGGGCGGTTCGTCACGCCCAGCACGATCAGCACGGGATCGGCGCACATGTAGTTGAACGCGCTGAACGGCGCGGCGTTGACCCGCCCGGAGGCGTCCATGCTGGTCACCAGCGCGATGGGCCGCGGCGTGACCAGACCGATGATGAGGTTGTAACGGTCGTTCGCCGGGAGGGCGGTGAAGTCAAATTCGGACATGGGTGGGAGGAGGCGGGAAGGGCCTGCGGCCAATGGGGGCGGCTGGGACAGCCGTCAGGACCTCATGCGCCAGCGGGAACCAGTTCGTGTTCCTCGATGGAGGTTTCCTCGGGGATTTCTTCCTCCAAGGTTTCGTCGTCGGTTTCCAGCGGGGCGAAACGCTCCGCGTTGAAACCGTATTCGATGCCGTGGCGGTTCGCCGGGTTCACCAGTTCGACGAGGTACAGCGCGGTCTCGCCTTCGGTGTTTTGCAGGCTGACGCCGGGCACGAGATCACGCACCGTGTAGATCACGTCCTTCTTCGGCAGCGCAACGTAGATTTTCTCGATGCCGAGCGGGAACTGGTCATCGACACAGGCGACTTTCTGACCGGGAGCAAACATTCGGCCAACATCCCGCTTCCAGCCGCAAGCTTCAAGCTGCAATCGGCTGGAGTGGCGGAAGATCTATTTCGCCGCCGCGACCACCGCAGCGATACCCTTCTGGTTGCGCAGCAGGGGGCCGATGCTCCAGAGAATGAATCCGTCGCCGCCGCGCGGGCTGAGGCTGCGTTCGAGCGCGAGCTGATGGGCGATTTCGCTGGCCGGCCAGTGGAAGCCCTCGCCGAGACGATCCAACGCGATACTCGGATAAATCGGGATGCCGCGCGGATTGGTTTCCGGGCTGCGCCACCACTTCAGCAATGCCGAATAGCTTTGCGGACCGGCGTCGGACCAGTAGAGTTGCGGCGACAGATAATCCACCCACCCCTCGCGCAACCAGCGCACCGGGTCGGCGTAGAGTTCCGCGTATTGATCCACGCGCGCCTCGACCCCGGCGGGTACGCCGGGGCGATAAATGCCGAAGGGGCTGACGCCAAACTTCACGCCCGGGCGAGTGCTGGAAAGGTTGGTGCGCAGGGCGCGGATCAACTCGTCCACGTTGTGACGCCGCCACTCGGCCAGGGGCATCCCGTCACCGTAGCGGGCGTAGGTCCCCTCATCCGGGAAGGTGCCACGCGGCAGGCCGCTGCCGGGATACGGATAAAAATAATCGTCGAGCACCACCCCGGCCACCGCATAACGGCGCACGATGTCCACCGCGACCTGCACCACCCGCGCGCGCACCGCCGGGTCGCCGGGGTCCATCCACAGCCAACGCCCGACGCGCCGGGTCGCGCCGGGCAGCTGGCGGCTGAGATGGTTGGCCGCCCGTGCGCCGGAACCGCTCGCCGCCCGGAAAGGATTGATCCAGGCATGGATGGCCACGCCGCGCCGACGACCCTCCGCGATGAACGTCGCCAGCGGATCGTAGCCGGGGTCGCCGCCTTGCGTGCCGGTCAGGAAGCGGCTCCAGGGTTCCAGATCGGAGGGGTAAAGGGCATCAGCCTCGGGGCGGACCTGCACCATCAGCGCGTTGAGGCCGCTGTCGGCCGCACGCGCGACCAACCGGTGGATTTCTTCGCGCTGGGCTGCGGCGGATTCGCCCGCCTGGCTGGGAAAGTTGAGGTTCGAGACGGTGGCCACCCACGCGCCGCGCAATTCGGGGGCGGCGGCTTCGCCCGGGTGAGGTCCAATGCAGGCACCGGCCACGATCAGAGAGATTACGCGCAAGGATTTCGAGAACATGAGGACCAACATCGCCCGGTATCGCGCTGAACGCACGCCCTCTGACCGTCGCTCGACGGCCAATCACATTTGACAAACCGTTCCCCTTCCCCCTTAGCTAACGATTCCATTCCCCCCATGCGATACACCACCCGCATCATCGTGCCGCCCCGCGTCCGGCGCTCCGGGCCACCCGGCAGCCCCGGCGGGGCCTATGGACCGCAGGTGCTGGGCGTGCGGAAGACCTTCGGGTTCGGTGACCGCTTGGGAGCGGCGACGGCGGCAAACATCGCGGCGGCGGCGGCGCACCCGGAGTTTGCGCCGGTTTTTGCACAGCAGCCCGTCCGGGAAATGATGCTCATGGGGAGTTCCCTGGCGGACGTGCTGGGCAACGCCGCCCGGGCGGTCGGCGCGGCGCGTTTCCGGCAGCCCTGGGGCGCGGACGCCGACCGGCTCCGAACCGCGCAGGAAGTGACGGAAGCCGCCGAGGCCGGGTTCACCTGTTTCACGTTCGATCCCTCGGAGTTTGTGCGCGGCGGCGTGGACGAGCTTTCGGCCACCGAGCTGCAAGGCGCGGTGGACGCGATGGTGGCCGACGGCGACCTGCCCGACCATTGGGCGGAGCCCTACCTGGAGCGCACCATCGATCTGCCCGGCAACCACCAGTTGCAGATCACCCTGGAACCGCTCCAGCGCGCGGTGGTCCGCTACGCGCCGGCCGTGGTGCATTGCGCGCGGCTGTCGTCGGCGCTGGCGCGATCCAATCAGGGACGACCTTTCGAGATCGAAGTGGTGCTGGATGCCGTGGACGTTCCGGCCACGGCACTGGAACACCTTTTCATCGGCCTGGAACTGGAGGCGCGCGGCGTGCGGTTGACCGGCCTGGCGCTGCGGTACCTGGGTGGGGGCACCGGGGAGGAGGCTGGCGAGCCGGGCATTTTGGCGGCAGGCGAGCGACAACTCCGCGAACATGCCGCCGTGGCGGAGTTCTGCGGGCCGTACAAACTCTGCTTTTACGAGGCGGAGATCGGCCCCTTTTTTTATCCGGTGATCGGACGCGTCTGCGGAGATGTCTTTCACCTCAAAACGACGGCTGCCAGCTACCTCGAAGCGTTGCGCGTGGTGTCGCAGGTGGACCCGGCGTTATTCCGGGAAATCGTGTCCGCGTCAGCGCAGGACAGGGCGTTGGCCGAGGATTTTTCGGTGGGTGGAGCGGGTTCGATCCTCGACCAACCGGCCGTTCGCCAAAGTCTCGACGCGGCGTTTACCACCGTGATGACAAATGGTCAGGAGGCGGCAGGGCGGCCCTTCAAGCAGGCCGTGCTTGAACTTTTGGACCGGCACGCCGACCTGTACACGGACGCGTTGACCACCTGTTTCGAGAAGCAGTTCGAACTGCTCAGCGCCGGCTGATTTTTCCATGAAAACCTTTCTTTCGATCCTCTGCGTGCTGGTTATCGCCTTGGCCGGCAATGGATTGCACGCACAAGCTCCTTCCTATCCGGGCGAAAAGGAGTGGCTCCACATTCTGGACCTGAAAAAGCAGCTTTCCGCCGACGCGCCTCCCGGGGTGAACGAGGTAGATTTTTCCGCCCCCGTCGAAGCGGAACTCCATCGGGCTGTCATCGACTACACGAACACGTTTCCCGACAGTCCAAATCTGGATGAAGCGCGGTTGCTGGCACTCAAAACCGTGGCTTTTCCGGCCTCGGTGGAGCAGCGGCGCGCTATTTTTGCGGGACAGGAAAAATTGCTGGATACCTTGACGCATTCGACCGTCCCGCCGTTGGTCAGGAAGGAAGCCGAGCGCACCGTGCTCCGCCAGTATCTCGACCACCTGGACCTCATCACGCAGCCCGAGGACGCGGCGAAGCTGGAAGCGCGGCTGGCCTCCTACGTCACGCGTTTTCCCGCTGATCCGAAGATCGGCGCCTTGCAGGTGCGGCGCGTGGATCTGCTGGAAATGGTCAACCCGACGGTGGCCGCCGCCCTGCTCGCGGGGCTGGCGGCGAGCGATGACCCGGCGGTTGCCGCCGCCGCCAAGGGCCGACAGGAACGGCAGGCCCTGCTGGCCGCTCCGCTGGACTGGAAATTTACCGCCGTGGACGGTTCGGCGGTCGATCTGACGCAATGGCGGGGCAAGTACGTGCTGGTTGAATTTTGGGCCAGCTGGTGCCCTGATTGCCTGCGCGAAACGCCCGATGTGCTGGCCGCGTTCAGCAAATATCACGAAAAGGGTCTGGACGTGGTCGGCGTGTCGCTGGACCACGACAAGGACGCCCTCATCGGATTTCTGAAAAAGCACCGCGTTCCCTGGCCGCAAATGTACGACGGCAAGGGTTGGGAGGCCGAGGTCCCCGTCCGGTACGGCGTCAAGGGCATCCCGGAGATATGGCTGGTGGACAAGGAGGGCAAGGTGGTTGCCAGCGGTTTGCACGGCAGCCAGCTCGACGCGAAGCTTGCCCCCTTGTTCGGATCGTAGTCGGCCGGCGTGAATGGCGCGGTTTTGATCCGTTGCCAAAGTTTGGCGGGCGGCGGATATTGCGTGTGTGAAGTTGTCCAAGCGTGGGGAATATGCGATGCGGGCGCTGATCGACTTCGGGATCGCGCAGGAACTCGGTCGCCCCATGCTCCAGATCAGCGCCCTGGTGGAAAAGGAGAAGCTGCCGGAGAAATTCCTGGTCCAGATTTTGCAGCAACTCCGCGAGGCCGGTTACATCGAAAGCAAACGCGGCAAGTACGGCGGCTATTTGCTGGCGCGTCCGATGGATCAAATCAATTTCGGGCAGGTCATCCGCCTGATCGACGGGCCGCTGGCACCCATCGCGTGCGTCAGCCAGAGCGCCTATGCGCGCTGCACCTGCCCCGACGAGGCACATTGCGGATTGCGAATGCTGATGCTCGACGTGCGCAACGCCATCGCCAACGTGCTGGACCGGTACACGCTGGCAGACATCGTGGCGGTCACCTTACGCAAGCTGCGGAGCGACAAGGCGAGCTTTCACCTGGGCGAAATCCTCGGTGGAGTGTTCGCACCGCCAGTGGAGGAAAATCAGGCACCGACCGATGTTTCACCGTTGCCCGGGCGGACGCGACGGATCGGGAAACGCCCTCCGGCGCTGGCCGTGGGAAAGACCGGCGGGTAGATCGGAGCCTGGGTGATCTCGGCGGGATTGCTTTCCGTCTCTGTCAGCCTGAGCGAAGCGAGGCACGAGCGCAGTCGAAGGATGACAAGAAAGACAGCTTTCAGAGGAGCCCACCCGCTCAAAGGATTATCTTTCCAGCGACCCGAGTTCGCGGATGAAGTCAGGGAACGACTTTGCTTCCCGGATGAGATCGTTCAAGCGGTCTAGCTTTTTATCGTTAAAGGCCTGATTGAGCGACACTCGCCGCGAACCACCCGCGTGGTTGAACACCACCTCGTCCCAGTGGATCGACGACACCTCGTTGTTGAACTTGGCCACCGAGCGTCCCCGGAAATAGGCGCGCGTCGTCTCCGGCGGCGAGAAGATTGCGCTCTTGATCTCGTCTTCCTTGATGAAACGCCGCATCTGTCCCTCGCGCAGCAGAGCGTAGTGCAATCCTTGGTCCCAGGAAATGTTATGGTATTCCAGGTCAATGGACTGGAGCCACGGATCGTTCCATTCCAGGCCTTCCTCTTCCTTGAGCGTGGTGAGCAGGAACTTCTTTGCCACCCAATCAACCCGGTCCCGGCAGAGCATCACATCGCGCTGGAGATCGTCGAGCACCTGCGCCCACTCTTTGAGGAGCCACGCCGTTTCCTCGTCCTTGGTGTCGCAATGCTCGTGGGCGGCGGCGAGGTACATGCGCTGCACATCGACGGCGCTGATCTTGCGGCCATCCTTCAGTTCGATGATCCAGGAATACGTCTGGTCGCGGCTGATGGCCTTGGTGGTTTCGATGGGTTGGGCGAATTCCAGTTGCGGCACCTTCCCGGCCTCGATGAGTTGGAGCACCAGCGCGGTCGTGCCCATCTTGAGCGCCGTGGCGATCTCGCTCATGTTCGCGTCGCCGATGATGACGTGAAAGCGCCGGTATTTGCTGCTGTCCGCATGGGGCTCGTCGCGCGTGTTGATGAGCGGCCGGCGGTTCATCGTGTCGATGCTCACGATGACGCTGAAAAAATCCGCGCGTTGCGAAATCTGGAAGATGCCGCTCTGGCTGGCGACGCTTTCCGCCTCCACGCCCATCTTGCCCGCGCCCGCGAAAATCTGCCGCGTGATCAGGAACGGCAGCATGTCGCTGACCACCTTGTCCCACGGGACGTGGCGGCTCATCAGGAAGTTGTCGTGGCAGCCGTAGCTGTGGCCGATGAAATCCGTGTTGTTCTTGTAAAGACGGACTTCCTTGCCTTCCGGGTTGAGCTTCTTGTTCCGCCGCCGGGCGCATTCGGCGAGGATGCGTTCGCCCGCCTTGTCCTGCGCCACGATCTCGCGCAACGTCGTGCATTCCGGCGTGGAATATTCGGGGTGCGCGTGGTCGTTGTAAAAACGCGCACCGTTGCTCAGGACGAGGTCGCTCTTGATTTCCTCGAAGCTCAGGGGGCGGTTTTTGTCGATCTCGAAGTAGGCGGATTCGTCCGTATCCTGGAGCAACTCCGCCGCCCGGAATTCCTCGCCGCGCGCGTCCTGATGCGGGTCCTCCAGCCGGTAGTCCCACTTCATCAGGTTGCCGTGCTCGGTGTAGCGCCGCACGAGTTCGATGGACTCGCTGACCACATCGACGTTGTCCACGCCGTCCACCGTGATGCCGAATTCGGTCTCGATCCCAAAAACGCGCTTCATCCCTTTTTCAAGTGCCATGATCGCAATGTACGCTTCTCATTCGACGGGTGAAACGCCCCCGGGTTCAATTTCTCAAATCACCGCACGATTGGCGCGCGGACGGTCCTCGCGCGAGGCGGCGCGCACGGGCGAAACCCGCACGACGTTCTCGGCGTCGTAATCGATCAGTTTGAGCCAATCTTCCGTGATGTCGGTCGGCGGGAAAATGTCGTTCTCCGAGTATTCCTGATTGAGCGACAGGCTCAGGTCGCTGGCGCTGATTCCCTCCTCCTGCGTGGTGGCGATGGCGCGCTTGATGGCCAGACCCTTCGCGCGTTCCACGATGGAAGCGATGATCGCGCCGCTGACGAGGTCCCCGCGGTAAAGCGTTTCCTTGCGCCCGCTGCGCAACGTCACTTCGAGGAAACGGTTTTCGTCGCGGTGGCCGAACTGCTGCTCGACCAGAGAATCCACCAACTGGCTCACCGCCGCGCTCACGCTCCCGGCTTCCTTCACCAGCGTCGGGTCGTAGGGCAGGTTTTCGTTGAGGTAAATCTTGTAGATTTCCCGCGCGCCGTCCTTGGTCGGGCGGTTGACCTTGATCTTGCGGTCGATGCGCCCGGGCCGGAGGATGGCCGGGTCGATCAAATCGGCGCGGTTCGACGCGAGGATGATGACCACGTCGTTGAGCGAGTCGATGCCGTCCATCTCCGTGCAGAACATCGGCACCAGCGTGCTCAGGATATTGGAAAACCGCGACGCCCGGCGCGTGCCCAGGATGCTCTCGGCCTCGTCGATGAACAGGAACGGCAGGTAGCCTTCCTTGCGCTTCTCGCGCGCGGTGGCGAAGATTTCGCGGACCAGGCGCTCACTCTCGCCCACCCACATGTTCAGGATTTCCGGCCCCTTGATGTGCATGAAGTATTCCTTCATTTTCTCGCCGGTTTTCTCCTCCAGCTTGGCCGTCAGGTTGTAGGCCGTCGCCTTGCCGATCAGCGTCTTGCCGCAGCCGGGCGGGCCGTACAGCAGGAACCCTTTGGGCGTCGTGTGGTTGAACCGCGCGAACAGGTCCGCGTGGACGAGCGGCAGTTCGATGGCGTCCTTGATGGCCTGCAAAGCCTCCTGCTGGCCGCCGACCTTTTCCCACGGCAGTTCCGGCACTTCGTCGAGGTAATGATCCTCGCTTTTCGGACGGCGCATCAATTCCAGCGCGATGCGGTAGTTCGGATCGACGCGCACCTCGTCCCCGGATTTCAGGGTGTCCTTGAGCAACTGGCTGGACCGTTGCAACACCAGCGATTGCATCCCGTTGTCCTGCCCGACACGCAGGCGGTCGTCGCCGATGACTTCCGTGATCTTGGCAACCGGCCCGGAATTGTCGTACCCCAGGTCACCCACGACGACATACGCTTCGTTGACCAGCACGCGCGTGCCCTTCTTGAGCTTGCCCACGCTGATGCGCGGATCGACGTTGCAATAGTAATCCGAGCCGCCCACGACGATCTGCACGGTCTCCTTGTTCGGGCTGCCGAGAAAGGTGCCGATGCGGTTGGCCGGGCTGGTCACCTTCTTGATGACCTCTTCCATCTTTTCGATGGTCTGGCGGGCCTCGTTGATGGTGTCTTCCTGGTCGGAAAGCTGGGCGCGCACGTTCACGAGCGCCCGGCGGATGGGATCGCCCACGGGGAGCGAGGCGATGGTGCGGTCAAGCAGGTCGAGGGCGCTCACGTCCTCATGACCGCCGTAACCCCCACCGTAGGAGAAATCAGGTTCGTTGGATCGGTCGGATGGGTTCATGCTGCGGCGAAAAGCGGCTGCAAACGAAACGGGCGAAACTCCACTGCGGTCACGGTTGCGAAGCTGCCCGCCAGCATACCCCCGATGGGCGTTGCCTGCAAACCGGCGACCCGCAAACTCCTGCGGGCGGGGACGATCGGCTCGCAGATCGTCATAAATCTTTTGCACCCCCTGGGACTCGAACCCAGAACCTAGTGATTAAGAGTCACGTGCTCTACCATTGAGCTAGGGATGCGTGAACTCCGCGCACGGCGTTGGTTGCGTGACACGGGCCTCAATTAAAGCACCGCGCGGAAAATTCGCAAGGGCAACTTTGCCCGGTACCAAGCCCTTCAGTTAACGGAAGACCCGGGGAGCGCACGCACCTCGCGTGCTGCCCGGGGAGCGCACGCGCCTCGCGTGCGGCGGACGGCGCCCCGCCGTCAACTCCGGGTGGCGGCCCCCCGCTCTTTGGCGAGGCGCCAAAGAGGGCACGCGAGGCGCGTGCGCTCCCCAAAGCGGACCTGCTTGGGCCAAATGGAACGACCTCGTTGCCCGGTGCCGGGGGATTGCCAGCCACCGGCGTTTGCCGTTTTCAAAATGCAGCGCATGGTGAACATCCTGCGGGGCCGCGGTGTCTTGAACTGGGAACACCGCCGCAGGATCCTCTGACCCGTTCCCACCGCTTTTCATGCCCCACGGTAATTCGGCCTCGCTCGCTGCTTCCCAACGGATGACCTCGGTTGGCGTCTTTTACGACGGCAACTATTTCAACCACGTCAGCACGTACTACAAATATTCGCACGCCCGCCGCGCCCGGTTGAGCATCGCGGGTCTGCACCGCTTCGTGCGTTCGCAGATCGTCGGCCCGGCGTCCGAGGAGGCCGAAGGCAAGCCGGTCCGCGCCCACGCCGCCCATCCGCTCAGCCGGCGCAGTCCGCGCGAAGAGTCCGACGCGTTGCGCCGCTGCCAGATCGTGGACGCGCATTACTTCCGGGGACGCCTGGCGGCGTTGGAAGCGGCGGCCAAGGATTCGCTGCTCAACGAGCGCCTGTTCGAGGACGTGCTGATGAAGGAAGGCGTCATCACGCATTCCCTGCCGCTGGTCCGCCGCCGCGACCAGAGCCTCGCGGAAAAAGGGCTGGATGTGTGGTTCGCGCTGGAGGCCTACGAGTTGACGCTGCTCAAGCGCTACGACGTGATCGTACTCGTCGCCTGCGACCGGGACTACCTGCCGCTCGTGCGCAAGCTCAATGCGCTGGGGACGGCGGTGATGATCCTCGGCTGGGATTTTACCCACACGGACGAAATGGGCGTGGAACGCCAGACGGTGACCTCCATCGACCTGCTCGCCGAGGCCGCGTATCCGCTGGCGATGCACGAGATCATCGAGGCCGCCAGCCCGGATGATCCGGTGATCAATGGGCTGTTCGTGGAAGACGGCAACCGCAGCCGGGAGGGCAGCCGCCCCTCCGTTCCCGCCAGCGACGGCGATGAACCGGCGCTGGAAGAGCCGACGCCTGATCCGCGCACGGACCCGGACCGCGGACCGGCGCTCACCGGTACCATCCAAACGTTGAAGGAAGGCTACGGTTTCATCACGACGGAAGCCTCGTTCAAAAATCTCTTTTTCTCCTGGGCAGACTTGCTGGAAGTGCCGTTCGACGCGCTACAGGTCGGCGACCGGGTCGGGTACTTCCTCGGCACGAATTTCAAAGGCGAATGCGCGACGGGCGTGCACAAGCTGTAACCGTTCATTTTGGCGTAGCCTTGACGCTTGCTCGGATGAGCGCCAAATTTCGGTATGGTTTTATCCGCCGTGCTCATTCCCGCCGAGGAAGGCGGCTTCGTGTCCTTTAATCCTGAAACGGGCACCACTAGCCAAGGCGAAAGTGTGCCGGAGGCGTTGGAAAATCTTCGAGAAGCCACCGCGCTTTATTTGGAAGAGTTTCCTTTTACTTCTGTAGGTCAGCCACTTTTGACGACCTTTGAGGTAGGCGTTCCGGCCCATGCCTAGCCTGCCGCGCGTTTCAGGAGCAGAGGCTGTCCGTACTTTTCAACGGCTTGGCTTCGCGCGATTGCACGGCAGAAAAGTAGCCTTGCCATCTTGCGTCGAGAGGCGAGTGATTGCGTGGGGCCACTCCACCGCGAATTGAAGGTCGGCACACTGGCGGGTGCTTTGCGGCAGGCCGGTATCTCAGTTGAAGAATTTATCAGTGCACTCCGCAAGTGAAGAGGCATTTATCTACGGTGAGCCGTGACCGCCATCAGGGCGCCCGCCGCCCGAACTTCCGCTCCAGTTCGCCGTAGGACATCTGGATCATGGTCGGACGGCCATGCGGGCAGCAATACGGGAGTTCACACGCCAGCAAATCCTCCAGCAGCTTGACCAACTCCCGCTCCCGCAACACGTCGTTAGCCTTCACCGCGTGGCGGCACACCGTCTTGGCGATCATGTCTTCGCCCAGCCGCAGCCGCGACGTGCCCGACCCCGCCGCCTGCAACGCGTCGATGATCTCGCGCACCAGCGCCAGCGGTTCGCCCCCCTGCAAGAACGGCGGCAGCGCGTCCAGCTTGAACGACCCCGCGCCAAAATCCTCCAACCCGATACCCATCTTCTGCAAGGGCTCCAGGTTTTGCCGCAGCCAGTCGGCGTCCTTCGGACCCAGCTGCAACGTCAGCGGCATCAGTAGCTTCTGGCTGTTGACCTCCTGCGCTTCCAGCCGCCGCCGCAGTTCCTCGAACAGGATGCGCTCGTGCGCGGCGTGTTGATCGACCAACACCAGCCCGCTCGCATTTTCCATCAGGACGTAGAGCTTGCCCAACACGCCCAGAATTTTGAACGCCCCCGCCGAAGCCGCTCCGCGTGGAGCGCCACCCGCCGGGGCTTCCTCCTTGCGGGTCGAAACGACAGCTGCTCCCTCCTCGGGAAACAGCGGCGCGGGCGGTTTTGCCACCGGCAAACCGAGCGCGGGTGGAGCCACCGGCAACGCCAGATCGGGCGTGCTAAAATCTGCCCGGTCAAACCGCGCTGCCGCCGCCGGGCTGGAGTTCGACGCGGCCCGGTCTGCCACCGCCAGCGCGGGGACCATCGCCGCCGGCCGGGTCTGCTCCGGCAGCGGCGGCTGGTGGAACGAACGCGACCAATCCGCCCGGCCTGCTTCCAATGTCCGCCGGACCGCCGCCGTCAGCGCCTCGCGCACGCTGCCCGGCGCGCGGAAACGCACCTCGCGCTTGGCCGGATGCACGTTCACATCGACCGCCGCCGGGTCCATCTCCAGAAACAAATAGGCCACCGGATAGCGCCCCTTCATCAGCGCGGTGTGGTAGCCCTCGCGCAACGCTTGGTTGACGACTCCGTTATCCACGGCGCGCCCGTTGATGAAAATCCGCTGGCTGGAACGGTTCCCCCGGCTCACCCCGGCCTTGCCGATGAACCCGCTGATCTTCAGATCGTTCTCGGCGACGCGCCCGCCGTCTTCCACCGGCGTCAACTCGTCCGCCGCCTCGGCTCCGCACAGGTCGCGGATGCGGTCCAGCAGGCGGGTCACGGCGGGAAGCTGGAAGACCGTCCGCCCATCCCGGATGTAGATGAACCGCACCGAGGGGTGCGCGATGGCCAGCATCTGCAACTGCGTCTCGACGTGCGCGGACTCCGTCGCCTCCGAGCGCAGGAACTTCCGGCGCGCGGGCAGGTTGAAGAACAGGGCGCGCGCCTCCACGCTGGTGCCCGGCGCGTCCCCGCAATCCCGCACCGTTTCGATCTTGCCGCCGTTCACCAGAATTTCCGTCCCCGCCAACGCCCCCGGCTCGCGCGTCGCCAGCCGGAACCGCGACACGCTGGCGATGCTCGGCATCGCCTCCCCGCGAAATCCCAGCGTGGCGATGGCCGCGAGGTCCGCACCCGTGCGGATTTTGCTCGTGGCGTGGCGCTCCAGGCACAGCAGCGCGTCGTCACGGTCCATGCCGTGGCCGTCGTCGGTCACCCGCACCAGCGCGATGCCGCCCCGGGCTGTCACGGTCTCGATGGTCCGCGCCCCGGCGTCCAGGCTGTTCTCGACCAGCTCCTTGACGACCGAGGCAGGCCGCTCCACGACCTCGCCCGCCGCCACTTGGCTGGCCACGATCTCGGACAACAACGCAACTCGGCTCATGGAGACAGAGCATCGCCCCGCCCCGGCCCGGGGGCCAGTTTCATTTTGACTTCCGGCCGGGCTGGTTTATCTAAAAAGTGCTTCATGATCACCGTTACGGACTCCGCCGTCAAACAACTCCGCACCCTGCTCGCCGGGCGCGCCGACGCCGACCGCGCCGGGCTGCGCCTCTTCGTCGAAAACGGCGGCTGCTCGGGCCTGTCCTACGGCATGGAGTTCGGCGAGAGCCACCCGGGGGACGAAACCGTGGAACGGGACGGCGTCCGGGTCTTCGTCGATGCGGCCAGCGCGGCGCACCTGCGCGGCTCGGCCATCGATTATTTCGACGGCCTGACGGGCACCGGCTTCCGCATCCAGAATCCCAACGCCAAGCGCACCTGCGGCTGCGGCACCTCGTTCGAACCCGAGACCGCCGCCACGGCAGACGCCCGGACGGCGGGAGTTTCCTGACGGACGCACATGCTGCGCTTCCCCGGCCTACCCCCGTTGACGCGTCGTCCTTCCTCGGTCCGGGACGAACTCCTGCGACCGCCGGTCGAGTACGACGCGCCCAAGCGCAAGGACAACCTGTTCCTCTGGACCGTTTTCCTGTTGCTGCTCGTCGGTTTCAGCATGGTCTGCTGGATTGGCAGCTACCTCATTTTCAGCCGCCCCGAACTCCCCTTCAGCTATCGCTTGCTGCGCAAGATCAAGAAGCTCGACGAGCCGCAGCGCTTCAAGATCAACGCTGCGCCGCCCGGTGAGTTCCTCGGACCAGAGCGGCTGTATAACCGCTACAACGCGATGAACGCCCCCGCGTTGCGGGAGTTCAACCGCTCGCTGGAGCGCGCCTTCCTGCGCAACTACCCCGTGAACAACGAGTTGGTGCCTTACGTCACGGGACGTTTCACCATCATGGAGACCTACGATCTGCACGCGATGGACTTCGTGCCGTCCGGGGTGGTGGCGCTCGCCGTGTCATCGGATTATCCGAAGCTGCTGATCGAGCACATCTACAGTTCCAGCCTGCCGGACGTGCCCTCGATCCGCCGCAACCTGCAAACGGGGATGGACATCGAGTTGCGGCGCACCTTCGAGTTGTCCGCCGTCTTGCACGTCACCAAGCTCAACGACGGGCGCATCCAGTTGACCGTCATGCCGATCAACTACGGGCGCTACCTCTTCACCGGCGCCAACGGCGGCTTCGATTTGCAGCCGCCATCCACGATCAACGTGGCCGCCAGTTGGCCGGTCGTGCGCGGCGACCGCCTGGAAACCGCCAGCCAGGCGTACGTGGACTTCCGCACCCGCTCGGGCCTGGGGCCGCTGGCCGGACACCCGAGCGTGACGGGACGCCCCGCGCCACCGGCGCTCAAAGGGGTGGACATCCCCATCGACGTGACGCCGATGGTGGCCGGCGTTACGCCGCCTCCCGCTGCCTCACCGGCCCCGACGCCGCTCATCCTGGCGGCCATCGACCCGAACAAGAAACCGCCGGTGGCAGGCGCCACTCCGGCGGCCACGGTCCCGGCGGGCGCTCCGGCCGGGACCAGCATCACGGTGCGGCCCGCGCTTCCGGTGAACGAACCGCCGAAAAACGGGGGAGCGGTGCCCATCCCTGGCGGAGTCAGGCCCGCCGTTCCGGTCCAGCCGTCTGGCGGCGGTTTGGCCTTGCAGCCTTTTCTGGGCGGCCCGGCTCCGCACACCACCTGGCCGATGTATCCCGCGGGGCGCGTTCCAGGAGGAAAAAGCGTGCGGGTCAACGAAATTGCCGCGCTCAGTCAGCATGGCGGCGGTTTCGGCGGCGAGCCCGTGTATCTCACCGGCCAGTTCGTGGTGCGCGCCGTGGGCGAAAACCGGCTCAAGGGCGTCAAGAACGCGGTCTTGCGTTCCGGTGGCGACAGCAACGTGCGTCTGATCGTCGAATACCCCGCGGACCGCACCCTGCCCTCGGAAGGCTCAGAGATTAGCCGGGATGAGCAGCGTCCCTATCAGATCATGGAAGTGCGCCGCGTGGCCGACGGCACGCTGAATGTGTACGCGCGTGAAATCACGGAGCCGCAGGGCTGAGGAAGGATGAAGGATGAAGGATGAAGGATGAAGACGCCCGCTGGCTCCCTCGTCTGCTGCCTTCTGCCTTCCGCCTTCCGCCTTCCGCCTTCCGCCTTCATCCTTCCTCCTTCATCCTTCCTCCCCGCACCCCCTGCAACACCTCGGAAAGCTCCGCCATCTGGTACGGCTTGGCGATGACCCCGCTGAACCCGTGCTCCTGGAACGCCGCCATGATCGGATCGTTGGAATATCCGCTCGAAACCACCACCTTCACCTGCGGATCGATAGCCGCGAGGCAACGCATCGTCTCATGGCCACCCATGCCGCCCGGCACGGTCAGATCGACGATCACCACGTCAAAGGCCTGCGGCGTGGCCAGCGCTTCGGCGTAAAGCTGCACCGCCGCCCGCCCGTCCGACGCACAGACGACCGCGTAGCCGAGATGTTCGAGCATCGCCCCGACCAGTTCTTGCAGGATGGCTTCGTCGTCCATGAACAACACTCTGCCCCCGGTGGGCGACGCGTCGGCTTTGCTGTTTTCGGCGGCGGTTCGATTCTCGAGGGTCGGCATGGGGTCAGGCTTGGCAGGCAGGTAGATCGTGAAGGTCGTGCCAACCTCTAATTCGCTCTCCACGCGGATCAGGCCGCCATGCTTCTTGATGATGGAATAACTCGTCGCCAGCCCGAGACCGCTGCCCGCCGATTTCGTCGTGAAATACGGATCGAAGATCCGCGTCAGGTTCTCCGTCGAGATGCCCAGCCCGTTGTCGCGGATGGAAAGCCGCACGTAGTCGCCCGCCCGGAGCGTGGCGACCCGCTCCTCCCGGCCCACGACGACGTTGCGCGCCCCCACGTGCAGGACGCCCCCCTCCGGCGAGGCCTGCACGGCGTTGATGACCAGATTGTTGATCACCTGATTGATCTGCCCGCGGTCCAACTCCGCGCGCCACAGGTGTTCGGCCAGCTCGAAATGGCAGCGGATGTTCGATCCGTGCAGGGCGAAGCGCACACTTTCCTCGGCGATTTCCGCGAGGTTCTCCGCCCGCCGGACGGGATCGTTTCCCTTGGCGAAACTCAGCAACTGACGCGTCAAGCCGGTGGCATACAGGCAGGCTTTCTCGATGCTGGCTAGCACCTGCGGTGAGGGGGTGGGCGTCGCCTTCGCCAGGGACAGGTGCCCCAGCATCGCCGTCAGGATGTTGTTGAAATCATGCGCGATCCCGCCCGCCAGCAGCGCGACACTTTCCAGCTTGGACGCCTTCTGGAGTTCCTCCTCCATCTTCTGCTCGACGGTGGTGTCGCGGAACACGGTCACGACTCCGCTGTGGCTGCCGTCGTGGGTGGTGATGGGCGCGGCCTTGAGCGCCAGGGTGTACTGCCGTCCCGCGCGGTCGCGCAACTGGACCTGTCGGCTCATGGTCACGGTGTCGCCCGTCCGCAGCACCTCCTGCAAAAATTCGTCGCACAGCCCCTCCTCTTCCTCGCCGCAGGTCAGCGGCAGGATTTCTCCCAGCGGATGCCCCTTCGCCTCGGGTTGCGACCAGCCGGTCAGGGTTTCCGCCGCGCCGTTGAGCAGGACCACGCGCCCGGCGGCGTCGGTGGTGATCACGCCGTCGCCCATCGAGCGCAGCGTCACCGCCAGTTGCTCTTTTTCGTCGTTGAGCCGTTGCTCGGCGCGTTGTCGTTCGGTCACGTCGCGCAGGGTGACGATGACCGCTTCCTCGTGCCCCCACGGCGCTTTGCTCGCCTGCAGGTCCATCGGGCAGATCGAACCGTCCGTGCGGCGGAACGGACCCGAGTAAAACGCGCTGCCGTCCTGCCGCACGCTGGCGAGGATGGCATCCGCGACGGCCTTCTGCCGCCGGGGCCAGAGGGCGGCCAAAGGCTTGCCGATCAGGTGTCCCTCCTCGTAGCCCATGATCCGGCGCACCGCATGGTTGACGTGCAGGATCGAGCCACGGGGATCGAGCACGATCATCACGTCCAGATACTCGTGAAAGACCACGCGGAATTTTTCCTGCAAATCGACCAGCGCCTCCCGGGTGTGGGCGCGCTCCTGCCGCTCGGCGGCATCCCGCAACTCCCGCTCCACGGCGGGGATCAGCCGGGGCAGGTTGGTCTTCATCACGTAGTCGTTCGCCCCGGCGCGCATCGCGGCAACCGCCGTTTCCTCGCCGATGCTGCCGCTGATGATGATGAAGGGCAGGTGGGCCGACCGTTCCCGCAACGTCCGCAACGCCTGGAGGGCATCGAACTGCGGCATGTTGTAGTCCGAGAGCACGATGTCCCAGCCGCCGCGTGCGAGCGCACGTTTCAGGGCATCCTCGGTTTGCACCTGCTCCCAAACCAGTTCGTAACCGGCCCGAGTCAACAGCCGCACCACGAGCGCCGCGTCGTCGGGGTTGTCCTCGACGAGCAGGACGCGCAGGAGCCGTGCTTGGCTCACTTCCCGCGAGGTCTCGATTTCGGCGTGGGAAAAAGGCGGCGGCAGGACGTTCATGTACGAGGCGGATCTTCGTTGAGCACCAGCCAGTAGGCACCGAGCTGACGCACCGCCTCCGTAAACTGAACGAAATCCACGGGCTTGCGGATATAGGAATTGACTCCCAGACTGTAACCTTCGATGAGGTCCTGCTCCTCGCGGCTGCTGGTCAGGATAACGACCGGCAGAAACCGGGTGTATTCGTCCGCGCGCACCTGGCGCAGCACTTCCAACCCGTCGATGCGCGGCAGCTTCAGGTCGAGCAGCATGACGTTGGGCAGCAGGCGCTTGTCCCGGCCGACGTAGGCGCCCCGGGCAAACAGGTAATCCAGCGCCTCCACCCCGTCGTGCGCCACCTGCACCTGGTGCCGGATGCCGTTGCGGGCCAGGGCTCGCAGGGTCAGCGCCTCGTCGTCCGGGTTATCCTCCACGAGCAGGATGACCTTGTTCGATGCCGGGGCCCTGGCGGTCGCGGGGGGGATGCTCATACGACCGTGGGTTTGGGTTGGGCCGGATTCACCGCATCCGTGGGGACGGCCGCCATCGGCACGAACGGGGCCGGCGGCAGCCCGTCCGCCTCCCCGTCTGGACTGGCATCCAGCGTGAAGGAAAAAGTCGCGCCCCGGCCCGGCTCCGCCGCCGCCCGGATGCCGCCGCCGTGCCGCCGGAGGATGCGCTGGACCGTCGCCAAACCGACGCCGTGACCGGGAAAATCGCTCGCCGCGTGCATCCGCTGGAAGACGCCGAAGAGCTTGCCCGCGTACTGCATGTCAAAACCCACCCCGTCGTCCCGGATCTCGTACACGGGACTCCCCTTCGCCGACGGTCGGTCCGGCGTGGTCGCCGTGCGGAAAGAAAGGTGCGCGGTGGCGCGTCCGGCGCTGAATTTCCAGGCGTTGCCCAGCAGGTGGCGCAGCGCGGTCCCCAGCAGGGCGCGGTCTCCCTCCGCCGTCATGCCCGGCTCGATGTCCCATTCCGCCCGGCGCGCCGGGTCTGCCGCCATCAATTCGTGCGCGGCTTCCCACGCCAGCGCGCTGAGGTCCACCGTCTCGGGGTGAAACGGTCCCTGGACGATCCGCGCCAGCGCGAGCAGTTCGTCGATCAAGGCGCTCATCTGCAGCGCGCCCGCGCGCACCCGGCGCAGATAGTCCTGCGCGGTGGCGTCCAGGCGCGGTCCGTAATCCTCGGCCAGGGCCTGGGCAAATCCGTTCACGCTGCGCAACGGCGCGCGAAGATCGTGTGAAATCGAGTAGCCGAGCGCCCCGAATTCGCCCTGCAAATCATCCAGGCGTCCCTGGATCCGCTGGTTTTTAGCGCGCAGGACCTCGTTGGCTTCTCGCAGAATTGCGAGTTTGTCGCTCCCGAACAATGCCCCGGCCGTCGCTTCGCGCCGGGCGTCGCGCAGTTCCTGGCGCAGTTTCACCATGCGAAACCACAGAAAACCGGTGGCGCAGATGAGCACGACGAAGGCAGGGACAAACACCAACATGACGCGGGAAGAGTTTCGGACGGAGTTACTTCGCGGACGAAACCGCAGGACGGGACGCCGATCCGGTGGTGGCGAGAAGCGCGGTCATTGGTGAAAAAATACCATCGCTGTCCCACCTTCCGCCAGCGGAACGAAGCGGGGGCGGGACAAGGGGAATACCAAGCAGATTGACTGCCAGTCAACGGGATTCTTCGAGATTAAATTATCGTTCTCCGGGCGTTTTGTCGGTTGGATTCCCCTCACGGCGCGCCGCCGCTGACAATCGGGGGGTTCAATCCTTTTTATCGCCCAACAAGCCCGGGTTGGATGCCGGTTCGACCGGGGTGCCGGGCGCGGGCAGATTCAGCACGATCCCCTCGCTCGCGGCAAACTCCGCCAGCGCCTGTTCGGCGGTGGCTTTCTGTTCGGCCTCCTGGAGGTGGACGCCCGTGGTGCCGAGGGTGTCGCGCGCCACCCGGGCCCGGCCCGCCGCCTTCTCGCGCTCCTCGTCCACCAGCGCGCTCAACCGGCTGAGATTGTCGCCCGCGCCGCCGAGGTTGCCGATCATGGCGCTGGCCATTTCGTGGAGTTCCGCCGTGGCCCGCTTCACCTTCAAATCGTCGAGATCGTATTTGAGCTGCTCGATTTTCTCCTGCGCACCCCGCACGGCAGCATCCCGCGCCCGGACGAGTTCCCGGTAGGTCGCTTCGGCCTGGACGGCCTGCCCCTCGTGCGCTTCCAACTGGCCCGTCACCGTTTGCAGCCGCAGGGCATATTGTCCGGCAGCATCGCGGTTACCCGCTCGCAGGTTGACGGCGGCCTTGGTGCGCAACTCCTTCTCCTCGGTCTGGAGGCGCTTTACCTGCAAGAGCAGCCGTTCGCACAGCCCCGCATGGCTGGCCAGTCCCTCGTTGTACCGGACGATCTGTTGCCGCAGATGCTCCTTTTCGAGTTCCAGCAGGGCCGCCGGATGCTTGCGTTCGATGCCTGACACGAACAATCCAAAGAATCCCCGCGTGAGATTGAGCAATCGTTTGAGCATGGAACCTGTCTCCAAAGTACCGGAGGCACGCGCCTTGCCAAAGGGAAAATGACGGAGGAAGGATGGGGGATGAAGGACAGCGCGTCCAACCAACAGCCAAGCGACCCGACGCGCGCCGCATGGAATTGATCTCCGTCCACGTTCCGAAAACCGCCGGGGTGACCTTCCGCACGCTCTTGCGAGAGGTTTACGGCCCATCCGCCCTGCGCCTCGACTACGACGACCGCGCGTTGGATCCGCTTTCCACCTTCCAGGCGGACCCCGCCCTTTGGCAAGCGGACTCCGCCGGGCAAGCCGCCGCGCTGCCGCCGGAAACCCGCGTGATCCACGGCCACTTCAACGGCGCGAAGTACGACCGCGCGTTCCCCGATGCGCGCAAGATCGTCTGGCTGCGCGACCCGGTGTCACGGCTCGTTTCACATTATCACTATTGGCGCGACCTGCCGCCCAGCCCTCATTCCCTGCACCGCCGTCTGCTGGATGAACACCTCTCCCTGGTGGAGTTCGCGCGGCTGGAACCGATGCGGAATATTTTGGCCAACGTGTTCCTGCGCGACTGCCGGCTGGAAGATTTCGCGTTCGTCGGCATCCAGGAGCATTTCGCCACCGACCTGCCAACCCTTGGAACGCTGCTCGGCTGGGCCGCCGATCTCACCGTTGGCCAGGAAAACCGCAACCCGCGCGCGGAGTATCGTTCCGCCGCTCCCAGCACCGCAGATCACGCCGAAATCGCTGCGCTCAACGCCGCAGACGTGACGCTCTACCAGCAAGCATTGTCGATGCGAACGGCCAGGTAGGGAGGCCTCTCCGAGGCCGTCCCATTGGTCTCTGGTCGGGCGTCGCCGAGCGACAAATGGCCTCTTCCTCAACGGCCTCACCCAATGGCAGCAGACAATCACGGACGGCTGGGACAGCCCTCCCTACCCTTTACCTGCGCCAACTTTCCAGGGAGACTCCCAACATCGCTTCCAACCGATCCACCTCCGGCCGCAGCCGCCGCAACATCCAGGCGCGGGTTTTTTCGTCCAAGGCCGCCTTCATCTCCGTCACGAACACCGCCTCCGGCTCAGCGAATATCCCCGAATCCTGCAGTCCCAGAAAACCGTAAACCGCCTGCAGCGTTTCCGTGTGCCGGTCGCGCAACTGGTCGCTGGTCAACACCAGCACTTGCTCCCGCCCGAATAACCGCCACAACCGCTCGATCTGTCCGCTGTAGCGTCCCCGGTCGAGGTAGCTATGGTGCCGCAGGGAGGTCCGCCACGCCATCCAGCCCCGGTCGTACCACAACCGAAAACGCTCCGCGCGCAACGCCATCGGCAGCGGTAGCCGTTCGTACCCGCGCGCCCGCTCCATGCTGTAGTGCGACACTGCCCGCTCGACCGGATGCCGCAGCAGCAGAACCCACTTCATCGCCGGGTTGTACGCCTGAATGCGCTCCGCCACGCCGGGCAGGTACATGGAAACCGGCGTCGCCTCGCCCACGATTTTCCCCGCCCAATCCTTCGGAAATTTCCGGACATACTGCGTGTTTAGCTCGTCAAAACTCGCTTGCTCCGGAAAGTCAGGCCGATCAAAAAAATGTGTTTCCTTGTGCTTGGAAAAACAGATTTCCGGGTGCTGCGCCAGAAACCGCGCCAGCGCACTGGTCCCGCCTTTCTGCGTGCCGCCGACGATGAAATGGACTAGAAACCCTGGCGGCATTCCCATCGTGGACCCTTAAAAGACCGCGATCAAAGTGCGCTTCCTTGAATCTTGAACCTTGAATCCTCTTGGGCAGCGGTTGGGCAGATGGCACGTCAGGGTGGACCCGGAGCGCGGCAAGCCGGTGAGAACAACGTCACACATAAGCAGAAAGGATGAAGGATGAAGGATAAAGGATGAAGCCAAAAAAATCCGCCAGGAGGCCGCCCTGATTAGCGGCCTGCAATATTCCCTTTCATCTTTCATCCTGCCTCCTTCATCCCGCATCCCACTTCTGCCTTCTGCCTTCTGCCTTCTGCCTTCTGCCTTCTGCC
>CAHJWO010000036.1 GCA_903642295.1 PVC group bacterium
GATTCGCTTTAGAGAAGGTCAAACATCACGCTTCTGCGTGACGGTCATTCACCGATCACCGAGACGAGAGAAGTACGCAATCTGTGGCGCGACACCGGCTTGCGCATGATCAGGTCCACGCCAAGGGGATTCTCGCGGGGACCGATACCGCCGCCGGCAAAACCGGTCATCAGAATGATCGGCTGCTTGGCACCCATCTCGCGCAGGGTGACCACGAGTTGAATCCCGGTCATTCCCGGCATGGCGTGGTCGGTGATGAGTAAATCGAACTTCGTCTGCTGTGTGCGGCCGATGGCCTCCCACGCGTTGACCGCCGTCACCACCCGGTGCCCGTCCCCGGTGAGATACTTCATGATCACGGAGCGGGTTGCCTCCTCGTCATCGACCAACAGGACGTTCAGGGAACGATCTAGTTTCCGCGCTTCGTTGCCTGCGGCGTCGCCCTCCTCGCGCAATGCGGGCAACCGAAGACGGAAGGTGGTGCCTTTCCCGATGGTGCTGTCGATCTCGACGGTTCCCTCGTGCCGTTTGATGATGCCGAAGACCATCGACAAGCCCAGGCCCGTGCCTCTCTCACCCTTGGTGGAAAAGAACGGTTCCAGGCAGCGGGCCCGCACCTCCTCGGTCATGCCAGTGCCTTCGTCAGAGACCTCGAACACCGCCTGACCGCCCTCCGTGCGGCTGTGCAGCGTGATCGTTCCGCCCCCGGGCATGGCATCGGCCGCGTTGAAAATCAGGTTGGTCGCCACCTCCCGCAACTCTGCCGCGTTCCCGAAGATCGCGGGCAGGATCGCCTGGTCGAGTTCCATCCTGATGGTCCGGCCCTCCGCGAGGGCCTGCCCCTTCCACTTCGGCTGCGTGAGCGCCGCCGCCTGCTCGATGACCTCGTTCAGATCGACTCGCTCGAACACGTCCGTCGTCTCGCGCGGACGGTAGAATTCACGCAGTCGGCTGATCACCTGCGAGGCATCCTTGCCGGCGGTGTTCATGATCTTCAGAAACTCGCGCGCCGTCTCCCGGTCGGCGAGCATCTGGTCGTCTTCGAGCAGGATGTCGCTGTAACCGACCACCGACATCAGCGCGTTGTTGAAATCGTGCACGATCCCGCCCGCCATCTCGCCGAACGCGCGCAGACGCTCCTGCGCGACGAACTGGCTTTGCGCGTCGTTGAGTTCACGCGTGCGTTCGGCCACCTTGAGTTCCAGGATCTCGTTCTGCGCGTGGAGTTGAAGATGTAAAAAACGAATTTGCAGCAGGTTGCGAATCCGCATGAAAAGTTCCGACGAGTTGAAAGGCTTCGTCAACAGGTCCGTCGCCCCCGCCGCCAGCGCCCGGCGCTTGGTCTCGGCCGTCGCGTCGGCGGTGAGCACCAGCACGGGCAGGAACGTGTCGTGCGCGATCACCTTCGCGAGCTGCTGCATCACCGCAAAGCCGTCAAGGTGCGGCATGTTCAGATCGAGGATGATCAGGTCCGGCCGAAACGCCTCGATCCGCGCAAAGGTGTCGCGGGAATCGGTGACGGTCTCGATTCCGGCGAAGCCGAGCCGATTGAGGATGTTTCGCAACAGCGAAACGTTGGCGACGCAATCGTCAACGATCAGCAGCCGCGCGTTCGGATTCAGGTCTCGCAAACGATTTCCTTTCGCGGCTGGTCCACCGGTTCCCGCGTGACTCTGGAGAAAATGCTCACACGACCGGGATTTGGCCGGCCAGGACGCTATCGACGGCATCGACGAGAACTGAGGCGCCGACCGGCTTGGCCAAAAAACGCTGGCCGGCGAGGACCTTTACGGACGCACCCGATTCGGCGTTGGAAATCAGGGACGTTAGGAAAAGGATCGGCACCACGCTCAATACCGGGTCCGCCTCGATTTCGCACGCGACCTGCCCGCCGTCCTTGCCCGGCATATCGACATCGAGCAGGATGATGTCAGGCTGGAACTCTCGTGCGACGGACAACGCCCGCGCGGAACGGTTTTCGACGCGCACGGTGAAACGTTGCGTCTTTTCGAGGTGGAAACGGACGAGACCCGAGATGTTCGGTTCATCGTCCACAATGAGGATACGTTGGTTGTTCATGGCGAAGGAGTCCGGCAGGTTGCGTCATCCTTTTCAGCAGGACGCGTGCGTCCTGCTGCGCGGGTAGACCCTGATTTCACCCGGCGGGGTTTCTTCGCGTGGCCACGCCCGGTTTCTCCGGTCAAACCGAGTTCTGTCGGACGGGGCCGGGCCGGGGCTCGTTGCCTCGGTAGTGCTCCTCACGAAAAATGAGCACTGCCCCACGGCGATTTCCAACCCGCGAGCATTGGGGCTGCTAGGAACGACCACGATGCAAACCTCTCCGAAGTCTCCAGCCCGGCATCCGAGCGTCCCTGCTCAAGGGGAACGCAGGGACATGGTGACTCTCAACGAAAACCCCGCCTTCGTGCAAAAATCGGACCGGATGCCAGCGTGTGCCCGGGACGGACGACGAAAGCGCTTTACTTGTTCTGTCGGCAAGAGGATAGGGTAAATACCGCAATCAGGATTAGGGGAAAATCCGTACATAATCATAGGTAAAAGTCGAACGCAAAGAATTTACGGCGGTGCCCGGAGCCTGGAATGAACATGCGCCTTGGCGATATCTCGACGGCCGCGAACCGTTTGACCGGGGTCGTGCGGAGACCGCTTGCTCTCCTTCGCCTGCCCCCTCCCGACGCGGCGCGGCACAAACTCTGTCGAGCGTACCTACTTCCGGTTTTGGCAGTCGCGGCGACGCTGGCTTTGCGCATCGCGCTCGACGCCCCGCTGCGAGGGCGGCCGACCGTGGTGGTCTTTCTCCTGCCGATCATCCTCAGCGCCTATCTGGGCGGGTGGCAACCCGGACTGCTGGCGACCGCGCTCGCCTGTCTGGGGACAAACTACTACCTGTTGCCGCCCTTGCACAGTTTTGCGGTCATGTCGGAAAGCGAGCGTTGGAAGCTAGGCTCCCTCGCGCTGGCCGGGCTACTCATCAGCGTCTCCAACGAGGCGCTTCACCGTGCGCACCGGCGGGCGAACATGGCGACGCGGCAGCAAAAGCAGGCGGCGGCGGCCTTGCGCGACAGCGAGACCCACCTGCGCACTGTCCTCGAGACGCAGCCGGAATGCGTCAAGATTGTCTCGCGGGAAGGCCTGCTGCTGGAGATGAACCCGGCCGGGCTGGTGTTGACGGGAGCCGGTTCACTGGAAGAGGCACAGCAGAAACCGCTCGTGGAATACGTGACGCCGGAGCATCGCGCCGCCTTCCTTGATCTACACCGGCACGTCATGGCCGGCGGGACCGGCGTGCTGGAATTTGCGGCGGTGAGCCTCCGGGGACGCTCCTGCTGGCTGGAGACCCACGCCGCTCCCCTGCGCGCCGCCGATGGGACCGTCCAGTCCGTGCTGGCCATCACGCGCGACATCACCGCGCGCAAGCAGTCGGAGGCGGCGGCGAACCGGCTGGCCGCGATTGTCGAGTCCTCCCAGGACGCCATCATCGGCAAGAGTTTGGGGGGGATCATCGAAAGCTGGAATCCCGGCGCCGAGAAGATCTACGGCTACCCGGCGGCAGAAATGATCGGGCAACCGATCACGCGGATCGTCCCGCCGGAGTTACACCAGGAGGCGGCGGCCCACCTCGAAAAGGTGGGACGGGGTGAGCGCATCCCCCCCGTCGAGACGCGGCGGCTGCGCAGGGATAGGGGCCTGCTGGATGTTTCCCTGACGATTTCTCCCATCAAGGATGCGGCGGGCAGGATCGTCGGCGCATCGCACGTGGCGCACGATATCACCTTGGAAAAGCGCACCGAACTGGCGCTGCGGGCGTCCGAGGTGCGGCACCGGCGGCTCTTTGAAACGTCACGCAACGGGATCCTCTTCCTTGACGCGATCACCGGCATGGTCATCGATGTCAACCCGTTCCTGACCGCGCTGTCAGGCTTTTCGCATGCGCAGTTTCTGGAAAAACCGGTCTGGGAACTGGGCTTCTTCGGGGCGGCCCTCGCGAGCGAAAGTCAGTTTGCCGTGATCCGCGAAAAGGAACAAGTCCTTTACGAGAATCTGTCTCTGGAGACGCGCGAGGGAGCGCGGATCGAGGTGGAACTCCTCATCAACGTCTATCTGGTCAACCGCGCAAAAGTCATCCATTGCATCGTGCGCGACGTGACGGCGCACCGCCAGGCCGAAGCCGCCGTCCAACAACTCCATCAGGATCTGGAGCAGCGCGTCGCGGATCGCACCGCCGAACTCGCTGCGGCAAACCACGCGCTGCAAACCTTCTCCGCCGCCGTGGCGCGTGACCTGTGCGTGGCCGAGGCCGCCGACCGCATCAAGTCGGCCTTTCTCGCCACAATGTCGCATGAACTGCGCACGCCGCTCAATTCCATCCTCGGGTTCACCGGCATCGTGCTGGGAGGCCTCGCCGGGCCACTCAACGCGGAACAGACCAAGCAACTCGGCATGGTGAGGGGCAGCGCGCGGCACCTCCTGGAATTGATCAACGACGTACTCGACCTCTCGAAGATCGAGGCGGGCCAGCTCACCGTCCATTGCGAGACGTTCAACCTGCGGGCGGCGCTCGAACGCGTGACCGCCTCCATCCGCCCGCTGGCGGACAAAAAAGGGCTGGCGCTCAGCATCGACGTTTCCCCGGTGCCGGCCGAGTTTTACAGCGACCGGCGGCGGGTGGAGCAGATTCTCCTCAATCTCTTGAGCAATGCGGTCAAGTTCACCGAGCACGGCGGCGTGACGCTCACCACACGCAGCGTCGCGGATTTCCAGCCTTGGCCGGACGCTGTTCCGTGCGCGGCGTTGTGTATCGAGGTCAGCGACACGGGCGTGGGCATCCGGTCCGATGACCTGGCGACCCTCTTCCAACCGTTCCGCCAGATCGACAGCGGCCTCGCGCGCCGGAGCGAAGGCACCGGCCTCGGACTCGCCATTTCCCGCCGGCTCGCCAGTCTGCTCGACGGCCAGATCACCGCCGTGAGCGAATGGTCGAAGGGCAGCACGTTCACCTTCAGCCTTCCTCTGCAACCAGCCGCCGGACCATGTCTCCCACCATCCTCCTGATCGAAGACAACGAGCAGAACCGTTACCTCGCAACCTTCCTCTTGGAGCGGCAGGGCTACACGGTCGTGCCCGCCACCGATGGCCGCAAAGGCATCGAGGCCGCCCGCGCGCTCCTGCCCCAACTCATCCTGCTCGACATCCAGTTGCCCGCCATGGACGGTTACGCCGTCGCGGAGGCTTTGCGCGCGCTGGAGCCGCTGCGCCAGACACCGATCATCGCCGTCACGTCCTATGCGATGGTCGGCGACCGGGAGAAAGCATTGGCCGCCGGTTGCAACGGCTACCTCGAGAAGCCCATCGATCCGGAAACCTTCGTGGCCGAGATCGCCAGTTTCATTCCGTTTGCACCCACCTCTACCCCAGGAAGCCAATGACCCGCATCCTCATCGTTGACGACAAGGAGGAAAATCTCTCCTATCTGCAAGCGCTGCTCTCCGCGCACGGTTACGCGGTGGACTCCGCGCACAACGGGACCGAGGCGCTGGTGAGAGGGCGGCAGACCCCGCCCGACCTGGTCGTCTCCGACCTGCTGATGCCCGGCATGGACGGGTACACCCTCCTGCGGCACTGGAAGTGCGATGCACGCCTGCATTTGGCACCCTTTATCGTCTACACCGCCACCTACACGGCTCCGGAGGACGAGCATCTCGCGCTGAGCCTGGGTGCGGACGCCTTCATTCTCAAGCCCGCCGAGCCGGACGAATTCATGGCGCGGCTTGAAAAAACGCTGGCCGACATCGCCGCCGGTGGGCCAATTGATCCGCTCTGTCTCCCCGAGGACGAAGGAGCGCACCTCGACCTTTACAGCCAGACGCTCGTCCGCAAACTCGAAGAAAAAACCTTGCAACTGGAGGCCGCGAACCGCGCGCTCCAGCAGGACATCGCCGAGCGCATCCGGACCGAGGAGTCCCTGCGCTTGCTCGGCTCCGCCGTGGAGCAGGCCAAGGACGCCATCGTGATCACCGACGCGCAACTCGATCTGCCAGGCCCGCGCATCATTTTCTCCAATCCCGCGTTCGTGCGGTCGTCCGGCTACGCGGCCGAGGATCTCATCGGTGCGACCCCCAGGATTTTGCAGGGACCCAAGACCGACCGGGCTGTCCTCGCCCAACTCCGCGGCAATCTGGAACGCGGCGAGATCTTCGAGGGTGAGGCCATTAATTACCGCAAGGACGGCACGGAGTATTGGCAGGAATGGCACATCACGCCCATCCGCGACGCCGACGGCGAAATCACGCACTACGTCGCCATCCAGCGCGACATCACGGAGCGCAAACGCACTCAGGAAGCGCTGCAAAACAGCGAACGCGAGCAAAAGGAACTCGTGAAGCAACTGGAGTCCGAGCGCGTCCGGCTGATCGCCGCCCAGGCGGTGGCGAAAATCGGCAGTTGGGAAACCGACTTCCAAACGTTCTCGGTGACCTGGTCGGCGGAGATGTACCGGATTTTCCAGACGACCCCGGAGCAGTTTCCGGCGACGCACGCCGGATTCCTGGATTTCGTTCATCCGGAGGATCGCGAGAGGGTCGAGGCGGCCTATCTGGACTCCCTAAGCCAGCCGGGGCCGTTTTTGATCGAGCACCGTGTCCTCCTGCCGTCCGGAGAGGTCACGTATGCCGAGGAACGCTGGCAGGTTTTCTACGACGGGGAAGGGGAGCACGTCAAAGCGGTCGGCACCTGTCAGGACATCACCGAGCGCAAACTGGCCGAGGAAGCCTTGCGGGTGCGCGAGGCGGAATTCCACACCCTTGCAGAAGCCATGCCGCAAATGGTGTGGATGACGCGGCCGGACGGCTGGTGCACTTATTACAGCCAGCAGTGGATGGATTACACCGGGCTGACGCTCGAAGAGAGCCTCGGACATGAATGGAGCACGCCTTTTCATCCGGATGACCGCGAGCGCGCACGGGACGCCTGGCGGACAGCGACGACGACGGGCGAGAACTACTCGATCGAATGCCGGTTGCGCCGCGCTGACGGGGTTTACCGGTGGTGGCTTTTTCGCGGCAAGCCGTTGCGGGATCCCTCGGGCGGCATCCTCAAATGGCTCGGCACCTCCACCGATATCGACGAACTCAAACGGGCGCACGGCCACATCGAGGAGCAGGCCGCCCTCCTCGACCTGGCGCGCGACGCCATTTTCGTGCGCGCGCTGGACGGCCGCATCCTCTATTGGAGCAAAGGCGCGGAAACAACTTACGGCTGGACGGCGGCGGAGGCGGCGGGCCGGCCGGTCCTGGAATTGCTCAGGTCCGATCCCGCCATCATCCAGGAAGCGCTCGACACCGTGCAGGCGACCGGCACCTGGAACGGAGAGGTGCAGAAGTTGACGAAGTCCGACGAGAGGCTCACGTGCGAGAGCCGCTGGACGGCGATGCGCGACGAGCGCGGCGAAATCAAGTCCTTCCTGATCATCGACACCGACGTCACCGAGCGCAAACGCTTCGAGCAACAGTTCTTCCGCGCTCAACGGCTCGAAAGCATCGGCACGCTGGCCAGCGGGCTGGCGCACGACCTGAACAACATCCTCGCGCCGATCCTGATGTGCGCGCCGCTGTTGCGGCTCGGGCTTCCCGCCGAGAAAACGGAGCGGCTCATCACGACGATGGAATCCAGCGCGGCGCGGGGCGCGCAGATCATCAGCCAGGTACTCACCTTCGGCCGCGGGATCGAGGGCGAGCGTAAACCGCTCCAGTTGGCCGAGATCATCGACGAAATTCTGCAAATCGTTCGGGAGACCTTCCCGAAGAGCATCCGGGTCGAGAAGCAGGTGAACGGTGATCTCCTGGAGATGGTCGGCGACGCCACCCAATGGCACCAGGTGTTGCTGAATCTTTCCGTGAACGCCCGCGACGCCATGCCCGGCGGCGGCGTCTTACGGATCACCGCGGAAAACCTCCTGGTCGACGCGCATTACGCGAGCATGACCGCCGGCCTGTCGGAAGGCCCGCACATCGCTCTCGAAGTGAGCGACTCCGGCACCGGCATCCCGCTGGCGATTGCCGAACGTATCTTCGACCCGTTCTTCACGACCAAGGCGGTTGGCGAAGGGACGGGGCTGGGGTTGTCCACGGTCGCCGGGATCGTCAAAAGCCACGGCGCCGTCATCAATCTCGCCCACCGGCCCGGCGGCGGCACGGTCTTCCGGATCGTCCTCCCCGCGATTGGTGCGCAAGGGATGCCGGCCACCCTACCGGCACCTGCCCCGCGCGTCCCGGCGGAAGGTGCCGCGACCATCCTGATCGTCGACGACGAGGAAAACTTGCGCATTGCCGCCAGCACGGTGCTCGAACTGCACGGCTACCAGATCCTGCTCGCGGCCGACGGCACGGAGGCGCTCGCGATTTACGCCCAGCACGCGGACGAGATCGATGCGGTCCTCACCGATATCGCCATGCCGTTCCTGGACGGCGTGGCATTGATCCGCGCTTTCCAACGCATGCGGCCCGACCTGCCGATCATCGCGTCCACGGGCCAGAACGATCGCGCCGTGGAGTTGAAGGCCATCGGGATCGAGTCAATCCTCAAAAAACCCTATACAGCCGAACATCTCCGGCTCACGGTTGAAAAGGCACTCGAAGCAGCGCGTAGCAAGGGATTGCGGCAAGTCACCCCAGAACTTGCCGCCGGGTAAGCCGCTTTTCCGTGGGTGACGGCGTCGTTGCCTGCTCAGATCCTTGTCGCCGTGAGGTTTGGGCAAAAGAAACCCTTGATGAAACGCACTTTGTTGCATGGCGTACGCGGATCAACTGTCCGGTCGACCCCCCCTCGCGTGCGCGTGCCGCGTACATGGCGCCAGCGGTAAGGAGAATTCCCTAGCAATATCCTTGTTGTGTCGATCTTCAACAACGCCGACTATAAAGAACCCCCTGCAAGACCCCGCTGCCGCCGTTTTCTTTGCCGGCAGGACGACGGCGGCATTTGGGCTGGAAGAACCGACGCACGCCCGAATCTCCATGCGATTTGCTTTCTCTAAAGATTCGGTTTCCGCGAAAGGTCGTCGCGCTCTGAAAATCATCCATTCTTGGATCGTCTTCTCGCCCCGGCATGGCGTGCGGCCAACGCAGCGGCTTTCGTCTGCGGTGAGGAATCCTTTGGCGCGACATCACCGGAGGGCGGTAGGTCTCCCGGTCCTGGCGGTGCGCGTCGAACCGGTAAGCGGCTCTTCGCCAGTCCATCCTCCGTCCTTTCCGCCGCCCGTCGGCGCGCGCCGATTTTGCCAATGAGCCGCGCGACCCCACGGCTGCGTCGGTTGTCCCGCTACCTCATTGCCTGCGAAACACGGAGAACTCCGTCGTTATCCCCCCTGATTCCTGCGGCCTTCAGCATCTGCGGGCAGTTGCGCCCGCAGTTGGCACCCCTGATGGGCAACGCGGGTTTTCGAGCCTTCCTTTCGCGGACTCTCGCGGTTGCGGCCGTGGAGGCTGACTGGCTTCAGGGGGTGCGGGTCGATGCCAACGGCTCCCTGGAATGGATGGCGGGCACCCGCGCCCCGGTGCCCCCTCGCGACCTGGCCGAGGGCGGCGTCATTTTGATGGCGCAATTTTTGGGGTTGCTGATCGCTTTTATCGGCGAGAATCTCACTTTCCGAATTCTTCACGAAGTGTGGCCGGAACTGTCCGCCGACCGTATTGAGTTCGTGGTCGGAAATAAAAATGAAGACACGCAATAAGCCGGTGAACCGCGGTCCACTGAAGCCACCGGCGGCCCTGCCCGCGAAAGTCGTGATCCGGAAAATCCGAACCGGCGTGCAAGGCCTGGACGAGATCATGGGCGGGGGGGTCCCAGAGTTTTCTTTCAACATCATCTCGGGCACGCCCGGGTGCGGCAAAACCACGCTGGCCCACCAGATCGCTTTTGCGAATGCCACGGCGCGGAAACCGGCTCTCTACTTCACGGTCCTGGGCGAGTCGGCCATCAAAATGCTGCGTTATCAGCAGCAATTCACTTTCTTTGACGCCTCGAAGCTCGGGAACGCCATCCGCTTCATCAACCTGGCCGACCTGCTGGTGGAGCAGGGTCTGGGTGCGGTGCTCGACGAAATCAGCCGGCAGGTGGCCTTGGTAAAGCCCGGCCTCGTGGTGGTGGATTCGTTCCGCACCGTCGTGAACAAAGTGCTGGCCACGAACGACGAATCGGAAATGCAGGGGTTCGTGCAGCGGCTCGCCCAGTTTCTGACCGGCTGGGAAGCCACGACCTTTCTCGTGGGCGAATATACTCTGGCCGAGGCTGGCAACAACCCGCTCTTCACCATCGCCGACGGCATCTTCTGGCTTTCGCAGGCCACGGAAAGGAACTCCGTGTTGCGGAAGCTGCAAATCGTGAAAGTTCGGGGAACGGACTCGGTTCCCGGCCTGCACACCGTCCGCATCGGCAATGCCGGCTTACAGGCGTACTCGCGTACCTTGGGCCTGGTTGGCAAACGGCTCGGTCCGGCGCGGCGGCGGCGGCTTTCCATGGGAATTCCCGAGTTGGACAAGATGTTGGGTGGAGGCATTCCCGAGGGCGACAGTGTGCTCGTTACCGGACCTTCGGGCACGGGCAAATCGGCTTTGGCGACCCAGTTCATCGCCGAGGGAATCCGCCGTGGAGAACCGGGCATCATGGCGATCTTCGAAGAACGGCCGCAGGGATACACGGATCGCGCCAACAGCTTTGGTTTGGATTTGCAGACGCCGCAGAACGACGGAAAACTGCAAATTCTTTACCTGCGTCCACTCGATCTTTCGGTAGATGAAGCGCTGCAGGAGATTCTCGACGCCATCGAAAAACTCGGTGCCAGGCGGTTGGTGATCGATTCGTTGATCGGGTTCGAGCTGGCGCTGGCCCCCGGGTTTCGCGCCGACTTCCGCGAGTCGCTCTACCGGATGATCGCGGCGTTGAACGGTGCCGGAGTGACCGTCCTCAGCACGGTCGAAGTGGAGGATGCCTTTACCTCGCTGCCGTTCAGCCACTACGCCGTTTCGTTCCTGACCGATGATATTATCCGGATGCGTTACGTGGAGATGGAAGGTCAGCTTAGAAAAGTGCTGATGGTCATCAAGATGCGCGGGGGCAATCACAGCAAGGACATCTGCGAATACGTCATTTCGGACAAGGGCGTGGTGGTGATCCACCCGCGGCATACCGACTACGCCCGACTCACGACCGGGATCCCCGAACGCCTCGGCCGGAGACAAGAAACCGTGGCGGAACCGGAGTCAAAGACGTAGGGATGCGATCTGCTGCGCCAGCGCCCCGGTAGGAAACGTGGTTTCTGGCCCCAAGTATGCCGCGTCGGCTGTGCATGAACGGGGCCAAACGGGCGGCGTTACGATGCGACCCCGGCTCAACTTACTGTTTGCTGGTGCCCCCCGAGAACGCTGGACAGTCCGATCTGGAGGGATCCAGCTTGAATCACCGGTGCCAACGGGACAGCGTGATCTTGCCCTGACCAAGGCCACGGGCGACAACCGCTCGGCCTGACAGATTTATGCTTGTCGATTCTGTCCGCCGTTGCCAATTTGCGCTGATGCAGCGATTATCTGCTTCCTACCCGATAAAAATTCGCGCTCAATTTTCCTTCGGAAACGTCGTCCCGATAGCGCTGATTTATTTCGCCTTGACGATGTCTCCGGCGAACGGTCAATCGCTGGTTAGAACATCGACGACCGATCTGGCAACCGCCGCACGTGTTGTGGTAACCGACGAAGGCGTGCCCAGTGCCTACGGCGCGCCGGCCGCCTTCTCGCGCAGTCGTTTCTCTAATCTCACCAACGCTTACGTCCTGCCGCCGCTCGGAGTGTACGCGGGTTTGATCTACGAGGGGGATGCGTTGCGTTACGACCATCCCGCCCACATTTTCACGCAGGAAATTGAACTCGGCTTACCCCATCGCTTCGGCATCGCCATCGAGAATGGTGAGGAGGTCTACCGCAACCGCGGCCAGGAAACGACGTTCAGCTTCGAGACGCGATATGCGCTGGCGGATTGGAACAAGATTCCCCTCAACCCGACGCTCTTTGTTGAATACCGCAAAGGCATCGGCCACATCTTTCACGACGAGGGCGTGCCGATGCGCGCGGACTCCGGCGGTGACGCGGATGCCGACGCGTTTTCCGGCCGGTCACACCGGCGCGCGAGGGACGAGGACGGAGGCGACGGGGGTGGCGCGGGCGATGATGACGCGGGGCACGGCCGTCCGCACATCCCGGATGCGGTCGAGTTCCGCGTCCTGCTGGCGCAGGACTTCCGCGACAAAATCGAGTTTGCCTTGAACTTCTTCTTCGAGCAGGAAATCCAGGGTGATCGGGGCCGCGAATGGGGCTTTGCCCAGAGTCTCGTCGTTCCCGTGTTATTATCCCGCGAGCGCCTGAAGGTCGGCGTGGAAATGCAGTATTCCAATTTCACCGACAAGGACACGCGGGGGGACGCGGCGAACCGCTTCGTCATCGGACCGACGATTGCTTTCAAGCCGACGCGTAACACCCGCTTCGATGTTTCCCCGCTGTTCGGCGCGACCTTTGATGCGCCGCGCGTACAGGTGTTCGCGGTGTTTTCCTATACCTTTGGTCCCGGGGGCGAGGGCGGCGAGGCGGAAGCCCCGGCTTCCACCCGCAACCGATGAAGCACTGAGGACTGGTATAAGCTCGTCGCGGCCTGCGGCGGCCCCGTGCCAGCAGACTACCGGGAACCGGGTTTGACTATCGCGGCGCACGGCGTGAATTTGCAAGGATGCCCGCAAGATTTTCCTCTTTTTCCAGGTTGTGTCGTCTGCGGCTTGCTTCCGCCCTGCTAATCCTGAGCGCCTTTGGCGCTACGCTCGGGCAGGCGGAGGAGCCAGCGCCACTCGAGCCCAATAGCCGTGAGTCGATCAAACGTCTCAATGAGATCCTCACTCGCGCGGGCTATCCCGCGCTCCCGGCTGACCAGTTCGGCGGCAACGCGCGCATCGGGGTGGTGTTGAGTGAAGCGGCCTCGCGGGCGGCGGCCACCACCACGGACCCGATTCGCTCGCCGATGGCGGTGGGCAGCGTCGGCGACCCCGAGAGTGTGACAGCGGAGCAGGCGGCGGCAGGGCGCGGCATCACCGAGGAACAAGCCGAGGAACTGCACGAGGAACGCGGGCTCGCTTATCGCGATCTGCTCACGATGCCGACGGAAGCGCTCCGCCGGGCGATCTTCGAGCAGGAACGCGAGGCGGGCGACCACCCCGAGGAAGCGATGCGCTGGGAAGAGTCGTTCCGGCTGGACGAGACTGGCAAACTGAACCCGGCTGCCATCGAACGCGCCCGCCGTCAGGCCCTGGCGCTGCCGCTCAACACGACCCTTCTGCCCGCCGACGTGGCCACCGCTCGCAAACGCGGGACGCCTATCACCGCGCAGAGCATCACTCCGACGAGCTGGACCTGGAGGGGGCCGGGCAACATCGGCGGGCGCATCCGCACGATGCTCATCCACCCGACCCAGACGAACCGCATGTGGATCGGCAGCGTGGGCGGCGGCATCTGGTATTCGAGCAACAGCGGCGCAAGCTGGTCGCCCGTCAACGATTTCATGAGCAACCTGGCCGTCAGCACGCTGGTCATGGACCCGACGAATCCCAACGTCATGTACGCCGGGACCGGCGAGGGTTTCTACAATGCCGACGGCATCCGGGGTGCGGGCATCTATGCGAGCCAGGACGGCGGCGTCACCTGGAACCAACTCGCCTCGACGGCCAACACCAATTTCCTGTATGTCCAGAGCCTCGCGGTCTCACCGGACGGCACCACGCTGCTCGCGGCGACGAGCACGGATATTTTCGGCACCAATTATATCTACCGCAGCACGGACCACGGCACCACGTGGACCGCCGCCCTGAATGCCACCGGCCGCATCAGCCACGTCGAGTTTAATCCCAACGACAGCACCAAGGCCATCGCCTCGGGCTACAATCACCTTACACTTTATTCGAACAATGCCGGCGCGAGCTGGACCTCGGCCACGACGGGTCCGACCGGCGGCACGGGTTACAGCAATGGCTCGACCTCCAACGGCGGCCGGGTCGAAGTGCGTTACGCCAAAAGCAGCCCGTCAATCGTTTACGCAGCGTACGATTTCGGCACTGCCAGCTACCTCTATAAAAGCACCGATGGCGGCGTGAACTACGCGACCGTCAACACGACCGGCACTTGGCTCACCACGCAGGGTTGGTACGCCAACGCCCTCTGGGTCTCGCCGGTGGATCCGAACTTCATCGTCGCCGGTGGGCTGGACATCTACCGCAGCACGAACGGGGGTACCTCCTTCACCAAGATCAGCAATTGGCAGAGCGCCCCCACAAGCGCCCACGCCGACCACCACGGCATCTTCAGCGATCCGGGATACAACGGGTCGTCCAACAACCTCGTTTACTTCACGAATGACGGCGGCATCTACAAGGCCACGAACGTCTCGACGGTCGCCCAGACCAGCGGCTGGACTGCGCTCAACAACCAGCTCGGCATCACGCAATTCTACGGCGCGGGGATGAACACCACAACCGGCACCATCGTCGCTGGTGCGCAGGACAACGGCACTCTGCGCTACACGACCGCTGCCGGGCCGCAGGCCTGGTCCACGATGTTCGGCGGGGACGGCGGCGTTTCTGCGGCCGACCAGTCGAACTCGGCTTATTTCTACGGTGAATACGTCTATCTCGAAATCCATCGCAGCACGAACTCCGGCGCGTCGTCGAGCTACATCTACACGGGCATCAGCGACGCGGGCGGCAGTGCGGCGGAGTTCATCGCGCCCTTCGTGCTCGATCCCAACAACCAGGCCACGCTGCTCGCGGGCGGCACGAGCCTCTGGCGCACGACCGATGCCCGCGCATCCACGGTGAGTTGGTCCGCGATCAAGGCGGCGGACGGCACCTCGCACATCACCGCCGTCGCCGTCGCTCCCGGCAATTCCGACCTGATCTGGGTCGGGCATCTCAACGGAGACGTTTTCAAAACGATCAACGGCACCGCCGCGTCTCCGACCTGGACCAAGATGGACGACAACGCCACGGCGCTGCCCGCGCGCCGCGTCACGCGCATCACCATCGACCCGACCAACAACAGCCGCGTGTACGTCACCTTCGGCGGTTACACCGGTAACAACGTCTGGCAGACGACCAACGGCGGCACCAGTTGGGCCAGTGCGACGGGCACGCTTCCGGCCGCCCCCGTTTACGGCTTGGCGATTTCTCCTGCCACCCCGCAGACGATCTACGCCGGGACGGACGTGGGCGTTTTCGCCAGCGACAACGGCGGCACGACCTGGAGCACCACCAACATCGGCCCGACCCTGGCCAGTGTGCAGGAACTCTTCGTCAGCGGCACGAATCTCGTCACCGTGACCCACGGACGCGGCGTCTTCACGGCCCCGTTGCCTGTGGACACCACACCACCGGTCTTGACCATCACGCCCGCAGATAGTTCGCCGACCAATAACTCACCCGTTGCCTTCCATCTCGACTGGAGCGAACCGGTTACCGGATTCACGCTCAGCGATCTACAGGTGACCGGCGGTACGGCCTCGGCGTTCAACGGCAGCAACGCCAATTATACCGTGAACGTCACGCCGTCCGGCAATCCGGCGACGATCACGCTGAGCGTTGCCGCCAACGCGGCCCAGGACCTCGCCGGGAACGGGAACGCCGCAGTCCAGGCCAGCGTCAGCTACAGTTCGCAATCTCCCTTTCTCTATTCCACCACCTTTGACGGCGCGGCGGCTCCCACCGGCTGGTCCAGCAACGGCGACTGGCGCTGGGGGGTGCCGACCAATGGCCCCAATTCGGATCACACCGGCAGCGGGGGCAAGGTTTACTCGACCGGCCTCACCAGCAACTACAGTGACAACGGCTCGCAGTACCTGACCACGCCCACGTTTACCCTGCCCACCTCGGGGACACCCTACCAGATGCGTTTCTGGATGTGGATGAATTCCGAGAGCGGCGATGACGGCGGCAATCTGGAGATTTCGGTCAACGGCGGTGCGTTCACCGTGGTTCCTTCCGCCGCCTTGAGCGTGCCGTACAACGACACCGCCATTTCCTCCCTGACGGGCGGCGCGGGTTGGGATGGAACCACGTACGCGGCGTGGACGAGGGTCCGCATGAGTCTGGCCTCCTACGCAGGCGGCACCGTCCAGTTCCGGTTTCATTTTACGAGCGACAGCAGCGTCAACTTCCCCGGCTGGTACATCGATGACTTCACCCTGGAGCAAGATCCTATCGTTACCCTGGCGGCGACGGACGCCGTCGCGGCGGACGGGGGGAACAACGCCACGGTTGGCCTGGGCCTTTCTCCCGCCGCGCCCGGCCCCTTGAACATCGGATACAGCGTGGCCGGGAGCGCCGTCAACGGGACGGACTATACCGTGCTTAGCGGGGTGACGACCGTTCCTGCCGGGGCGACCGCGGGCGCGATCAGCGTCGTGCCCATCAACCGCAACGGCGCGCGGCCCAAGACCCAAACGGTCGTCCTGGCGCTGGCCAGCGGGTCCGGCTACACGGTGGGTTCGCCCAATACGGCCACGGTTTATATCGCGGGCGAGGCCGGCTACGATGCCTGGCGTGCCGCGCATTTTTCCGATGCGGATTTCACCAACGACCTCGTCAGTGGACCATCCGCCGACCCTGACGGCGACGGCATCGCCAACCTGTTGGAATACTCGCTTGGATTGGACCCGAAGAAGGTTGATGTCAGTGGGTTACCCCAACCACAGATCGTCCACGTCAGCGACCAGGATTATTTGAGCCTGTCCATCGTCAAGTCGCAAGCGAACACCGATGTGTCCTATGGCGCGGAAGTTTCCGCTGACCTCCAAATTTGGGACGGGTCAGCGGGCGCCGTGCAGGTTTCCGTACAGGCAAATACGCCAACGGCCGGATTCGATACCGTCACGTTCCGCGATCTTACGTCACTTTCCTCTGCGTCCGGCAGTCGGCGTTTCCTCCGGTTGAGGATCAACCAGAATTAACATGGTCACGGGTGGAAGCGACTTCGGGGGGTCGGTCGATTTGGGCCGCCCGGGATGCCAAACCCGGCGGGGTAGATAGGTCATTCATCCCCGGACGGTTGCAGTATGATTTGACCTCCTCCGCGGCCCAGATCGATCACTCGCAACATCTGGCATCTCGAAATCGATAAATTGTCGGCGCAACTACAGCAAGGTGTCGTACGGTACGGGTTCATCTCAGTCCGGAAAAGCCAGCAACGAGACCAGGGGGCTCGTTGTGCGCCTCTCTCCCCATCAACCGACTGATCGATTGCCCACGCCGCCATGACCTCGCTGCCTCGCCAGATCAACCTTTTGGCAGCCATTTTAGCCATTGCGTTGGCGAGTTCAGGCTCGCCGAGCCTGCTGGCCGCCCCGCGCGCATTGCTCAAACAAGACAATATTCATCTGCGTGCGGCCAGGGACGGGGCCCGGGTGGTCGAACGGCTCTCTCCCGCCAAGCCGTTGCACATGACGCTGGCGCTGCCGCTTCGGAACGAGGCCGACTTGGAGCAGTTGTTGCAGGATCTCTACGATCCGGCGAGCCCGCGCTACGGGTCCTATCTGACGAGCGAGGAGTTCACCGCGCGGTTTGGCCCGACGCCGGATGACTACCGGAAGCTCATCGATTTTGCCGAGGCCCGGGGCATGACGGTGACCCAGAAGTCTTCCAACCGGACCGTGCTCAGCGTGGACGCCCCCGCGCAAACCGCCGAGCAGGTCTTCGGGGTCGTCGAAACGGTCTACGAGCGCGCGGACGGCACGCGCTTCCACGCGCCGGACCGGGAGCCTTCCCTCGTCGATTGTCCGGTGGAAGTGCTCTGCGTGGGCGGACTCGACAACGCGTATCCCCTGCGCCATGCCCCGATCATCCCGGTGGCGAGTCACCCCGCCGCCCCCGCGCCAAGGACGAACGGCGTCGTCACCGATGCGGCCACGGGCAACAATGGCTTCTCGCCGGCCGACCTGCGCAAGGCCTATGATGTTCCCGCCACGGCGACGGGCGCGGGGGTGACGCTGGGCATCTTTCAGAACATGGGTTACCTGGCAAGCGACATCGCTGCTTACCAGAGTTATTACGGCACCAGCGTGCCGCTGGAGAACGTCTATTTCGACACCCGAACCGCCGCCAACCAGGGTCAGTCGGGCGAGGCCACCCTCGACATCGAGATGCAGATCGCGATGGCTCCCGGTGCCGCCAAGGTCATCACCTACATCGGCGATTCCGGCCTGAGCATCGTGAACCACATCGCCACGGACAACCGGGCCCAGTGCGTGAGCATCTCGTTCGGCTTCGACGACGGCACCAACCAGGCGATGAACCAGACCCTCAAACAGATGGCGGCCCAGGGACAATCCGTCTTTTGCGCCTCGGGGGACAGCGGCGCGTGGTCGCCGCCGGGCCAGGGCCGTCCGAGCGATATGCCGTACATGACCGCAGTGGGCGGCACGTCCCTGCATACCAACACAGATGGTTCCTGGCTGGCGGAGCCCGCCTGGAGCGGCAGCGGCGGCGGCGTGAGCACGCTTTGGTCCATCCCGTCGTACCAGCGCGGCGTCAGCATGGCCGTCAACGGCGGATCGACCGCCATGCGCAATGGCCCCGACGTGGCGATGGTTGCCGATCCCTACACCGGCGTCTCGTTCTACAACAATGGTGCCTGGGGTGGGGTCGGCGGGACCAGTGCCTCCGCTCCCTTGTGGGCCGGCGTCGCCGCGTTGATCGACCAACAGCGGGCGGCCAACGGCCTGGGCCCCATCGGATTTCTCAACCCGGCCGTGTACGCGGTCGGTACCGGTCCGTACGCCGCCGCCGACTTCCACGACATCGCCGCCGGCAACAACGCCAATTCCTACACTACTTATAGCGCCGTTCCCGGCTACGATCTGGTGACGGGTTGGGGCACGCCGGTCGTGGCGAACCTGCTCACGGACCTGGCCGACGGCAGTTCGACGCCCGACTACCGCCTGACCTCCTCGCCGCTGACCGTCTCCCAGGGTACCTCGGGCACGAGCACTCTCAGCGTGGCCTTACTCAACGGCTCCGCGGCGAACGTCAGCCTCGGCGTGGGCGCGCCGCCGCCCGGCCTGACGGCGTCGCTGGGTGCGGCGTCCACGTCCACGACGAGCGTGCTGACGGTCACGGCGAACAGCACGGCGGCACCCGGCACGTACGCCGTCAAAGTGACCGGCACGGCAGGTTCCACCGTGCACGTCACCTACGTCCCGGTGACGGTCGAGGCGACCACCGGGGCCGTGACCGCCGTCGACCTCACCGCGGCGCGCAACGTTTACGCGATCTACACGGATGGCACGGCGTTTACCACCGCGGGCTTCGACGGGAACTACGCCTTTTCGTCCAATCTCCTCGGCCCATCGGTGGGTTGGTCCGGGGTCACGTTCCCCTTCGGTCCGGCCAATGCGCCCAGTGCCGTTACCGGCGCGACGGTGGCGCTGCCTGCCGGTTCGTACGGCAAGATCGACCTCGTCGCGTCCAGCGCCAACGGTTTCAAGGCCGCGCGGATCTTCAAGGTAACCTACACCGACAACACGACGGTGAGCTTCACGCAGGACATGAGTGATTGGGTCATCCCCTCCTACCCGACGGGTGAATCGTTCGTGACCGGCCCGCTCGCTTACCGGGATACGAACGGCGGGGGGCAGGACCCCGAGTCGCGCCCCTACCTCTACGGTTACAGCTTCGCGCTCGATCCGGCCAGGACCGTCAAAAGCATCACCCTGCCCGCCGACGGCAACGTGGTCATTTTTGCGATGGCGCTGGTCCAGGCACCTGCCTCGGTGAACTACAACTTGTCCGCCGCGCCGGGCAGCTTGACCCTCCCGCGCGGCGGGAGCGTGGCGACGACGGTTTCCGTGGGTTCGACCACGGGCTTCAACGGCAGCGTCGGCCTGACGGCCGCCGGCTTGCCCGCCGGGGTCACCGCCGCGTTCAGTGCGGCGAGCACGACCGGGGCGAGCGTGCTGACGCTGACCGCCAGCAGCGCGGCCACGATCGGCAGTGCCAACGTCATCGTGACGGGCGTTTCGGGCAGCCTCACGCAGAGCGTGACCGTGCCGCTCGCCGTCCGGGCCGCTTTCGCGCCGGTGAGTTTCGCGGCGTACACCAACCTGCAGGGCATCTACACGGACGGCACCGCTTACACCTCCAACGGCCTGGACGGAAGTTATAACGCGTACTCCGCGACCTTGATGGGCTCCGCGGTGACGTGGAACGGCATCCCCTTCGCAATCGGCGCGGCGAACACGTACAACGTCGTGCAGGCCAACGGCCAGAAAATCACCTTGCCGACAGGGGTATTCTCGAGTTTGGGGATGCTGGCGTGCGCGACGGGCGGCAGCCAGGCCGCGCAGAACTTCCGGCTGAACTACACCGACGGCACTTCCACGGTCGTCACCCAGAGCCTGAGCGACTGGTACGGCTCGCAAGGCTACGCCGGGGAGAGCATCGCCATATCGCTGGCCTACCGCGCTTTCAAGGACGGTACGTCCCAATACTTTCAGGGCTTCCTCTACGGATACACCCTCCCCATCGACCACACCCGGACCGTGAGCAGCATCGTGTTGCCCAACAACAACAACGTGAAGATCCTCGCGTTCACGCTGGTTCCGGTCGGGACGGACGGGGGCGTCACGCCGCTCAGCGTCGCCGAGACCTGGCGGCTGCGCTACTTCAACAATACGTCGAACACGGGCAGCGGCGCCGACGGGGCCGACCCGGACGGCGACGGCATCAGCAACCTGCTCGAACGCGCCTTGGGTCAGGACCCGACCGTGGCCAAGGTCAGCGGACTACCCAAGCTGACCGTGGACACGGCAACCAACCGGCTCGTGTTGACCGCCACCCGGGGTGGGGCCAACGCGACGGACCTCGTGTTCGCCGCCGAAGCGAGCGTGGATCTGGTGACCTGGACGACCGACAACCTCACGGTGCTCGTCAACACCGCCACCAGCTATCAGGTGCGCGACGATGCTCCGACGGTCCCGAGGCGCTTCCTGCGGCTGCGCGTCACCCAGCCGTGAGAGCCGGAAGGACCGGCGGCCCGACACGGACGGCTGGGACAGCCGCCAGGAACTTGCGTCGCTCCGTCAGCGCCGGCAGTCTATCGCAGCATTTCCTGGAGCGTCGGCCACATGGCCTCGTACCAGATTTCGTAACCCTTGGCGTTGGGGTGTAGTTTATCGGGCATGACTTCCTTGGGAAGATCGCCGTTCGCGTCGAGAAAAGCTTTGCCGATGTCGAGGTAGTGGACCGCTTTGCCGTCGGCCAGTTTCGAGATGATTTCGTTGACCGCCACGTTCTTCTGCCGGTTGGCCGCATCGTGATCGTCGCGCGGGAAAACCCCGAGCAGGAGGATCTTCGTTTGCGGCAACTTCTCGCGCACCGTCTCGACCACCTTTTTGATCCCGGCCGCCGTCGTGCCCGGCGCATCCCGGCCCGCGTTGTTGGTGCCGATCATGATCACCGCGACCTTCGGGTGGATGCCGTCGAGTTCGCCGTGGGTCATTCGCCAGAGCAGGTGTTCGGTCCGATCCCCGCTGACGCCGAAGTCGGCGGGTTGGTAGGGCGCGAATTTCAACCAACTGGATTCGCCGCGCCGGGGCCAGAAATCGGTGATCGAGTCGCCGAGGAAAAGCAGGCCGATGTTGGGATCGACGGCGAGCCGATCCAGAAAATCCTGATGCCGGTTCCGGTCCTTGGCGGTGGCCGTCGTGGCGGCCAGCGTCGGGTCCGGGGCCGCCGGAGCGGGGCCGTCGTACACCTCCAGTTCGCTGGTAAGCGCGTGCGTGGAGGGATAGCCCCCGTGCCTCTCGGCGTAGTGATCCGGGTAGGTCAGCCGTACGTAGCGCGCGTTGACCTGGGGGCTGGTCAGCACCGCGCGCTGGGCCTCGCCCGTCTGGAAGACGTGACTGCCGAATGGCGTGAAGGTCACGTCATCGACACTGTCGGAAACTTCCACGGTTTTGGTCGAACCGAACGGCGGCACCCCGACGACGACCGTCGTGAATGAGTGGCTCGCACCGAGGTCGACCGTCACGTTCTTGGGAAAATCCGGGCTCTCGTCCGTGGCGTAACACGTCGCCTCGTCCACGCCCCAGACGCCGTCGGTCAGGCCCGGTTTGTCCCAACCGTGCACGTTGGGGGCGCTGCTGACGTAGTCCCGGTGCAGGGCGAGGTTTTCCGGCGCGGCGGAGAGCGAGGGCAGCAGGGCCGCCACGGCGGTCAGGCCGAGAACGGTTTTGATCGGCTGGGAAAGGGGCATCTTTAGTTTCTGGGGTTGGACGAGCGGAGGAACGCCGCTGTTCTTAACAGAACCGTGGCCGGTCTGGAAGCAGGGATTCGGGCGAACCCGTCAAAAGCGAGACTTTCACCGCCCGGCTATCGGTGGTCGATCTCGCTCGGGATTGCAACTGGTCACCCGATAAACAAACTGGTGCGGCGCGTGATCGATCCTCACCCGGCTAACGGTCACTCGATATGTTTCGTCGGCAACCGTACTCGCCACGTTGCCCGGCAGGGTCCAGACCAGGGTGTTGTCACCGGCCGCATCGGCTTTCGGCGTCTCCAGGCTCACGGAAACCGGCGCGCCGTTCTTGAGCACGCGGACGGTGGTGGAGGAAAAATCCGCGGCGGGGTAAGAGATCGACCAACGCGCAAAAACCAACGGACGCGGCACGTAGCCCGGCGGCGGCCAGGCCACGAAGGGTTCCGGCACGGGCGGTCGACGCTTGAAAGCGGCGACCGTCCACACGGCGCAGGCCCGGGTTGCGTAGGAGATGCCGTCGGCGAACCTGCCCTCCGCGCCGGGGCCAGCATCGACGGAGCCGGCCCCCATCGTGGCCTGCGGCGGGTAGAGCAGCCAGCGTCGATGACCGACAAAGCCGTTCCGGCTCCCGGGTTCCTCCAGGCAGTCGTTGACGGCGTCCGGCCCGGCGCTGCCCCGGGTGAGCACGGCATGGCTGGCGGCTGCCGCGCCCTCCGCCGTGTAGAACCGCCAGTCGGGCGGTGGAAAATGGTTCACCGCGTTGTTGGCCGCCATCATCAACGCCGCCTTTTGGGCCTGGCCGCTCAGCGTCCGGTCGAAGACCACGTCACCGGGCAATCCGGCCATCACGCGGAAGTAATTGATTCTACGCAAGGTCGCGTCCTGATACGCCTGGCTGACCGTGCCAGCCCGGCCTTCCCGGACATCGCCGCTGAAACCACTGGGCACCC
>CAHJWO010000037.1 GCA_903642295.1 PVC group bacterium
CTCCCCGGGAAGATCGTCCCAGAAAGAATCCGTGTACCTCGTAGAAAGGTCCTTCGACGGCGTTCGTTCCCCACTGCGCTCAGGATGACAGAAATTTAGAGGCTATTCGCCCCTTGGAGGCGGCACTGAACGAGTTCGATAACCTCTGCCAGCCACCATCACCCCGCACTTTACTTTTTCCCAATCAGCTTTTCCAACGCAGGGTCACGCGTTGCGCCCAGCGACGTGGCAATCTTGTAATGCTCCTCGGCTTGATCCTTGGCCGGCGGCTGGTTGGTTGCGTAGATGACGGCGATGTTGAAGTGCGCGTCGGCGTACTGCGGATTGAGCGCGATGGCCTTTTGCACTTCTTCCAACGCCGCCTCCGGCCAACCCTTCTGGCTGGACGTGATGCCCAGGTAATTGTGCGCGGTGGCGTTCTTCGGGTCAAACTGCACCGCCTTGGTCAGACAATCCAGCGCGTCGTCAAACCGGTGCATCCGGTAATAAACGATGCCCAGCGTGGACAGCGAAAACGCATCCTTGGGCTCGAAGGCCAACGCTTTCTTGAGCGACATCTCCGCGCTCTTGAGTTGGTTCTGCCGGGAGAAGACCACGCCCTGATTGGAAAGCAGATAGGGGTTCTTCGGGTCGCGGGCGATCAGCTTCTTATACGCCTCGGCTGCTTCGGGGTATTTGCCGCGGTCGAGGCTTTCCTTGGCCTGCATGGCCAGCGGACGCAGTTCCTCGCTCACCTTCGGCTTGAAGCTGGTTTCCACCTTGGGCGCGTTGTCCGCGCCGGGATTGACCTCGACGGCGACCGACGGCGACCCCGCCGGAGGGGCGGGCGAGGCCGGGGACTGCGCGTCCGCCGCCGGACCGGCAGGGGACGCTCCCGGAGACGCCGCCGTCTGGTCACCCGACCCCTTGGGTTTATTGAAGGCGGTAATCGTTGCCGCGTAGGTCGTCGAATCGTTGGCGTCGGAGAGGGTCACCTGTGGGTCCTTGAACAGGGCGCGCTCCTCGTCGGTGAGCGGGACCGTCGGGCGGCCCAGTTCCGCGATCTGCTCGTTGAGCACGTTGGATTGCACCTCCAGCCGCGCCAGTTCGTCGCTGACCAGTTTGCGGGCCAGCGCCCGACCGGCTTCCACCTTGAGCTGGCGCATCACGATGCCCTTGAGCAGGTTGTTCTCGTTGGTCATGCGGGTGAAATCCTCGCCCGACATGCCCTTGCTCTTGGCATCCGCCAACTGCCTGGTGTCCTCGTCCAGCTTCTGGTTCAGCTCGGTAATGGTCGTCGCCGAGCGATCCTGCTGGTCGCGGCTGGTAGCAAGCTGGTCTTTGACCGCCGTCAGCTCCTTCTGCATCCCTTCGAGGTCCTGCTTTTTCTGGACGGCTTCGGCGGTCAGCCGGGTGATGGAAGTTTCCGCATCGGCGAGCTTTTTGTTGAGCGCCTCGTTCTCGGTCTGGAGCGATTGGATTTTCTCGATGGAATCCTTGTTGCCCTCGTTGACGGCCAGAGCTTTGTCTCGCTCCTGGGTAATGATGGTGTTGCGGCCCTCGGCCTCCGACAGCTTCTCGTTGACGAGGTCGCGCTCCTTCTGGGCGATCACCGTGTCGGCTTCGGCCTGGGCGAGCGATTTCTTCAACGCGGCGACCTGATCGCGCAACTCCTTCCGCGACTGTGCGGCGTCCGGGTTCCTCCTGAGCGCTTCGGTCAACCGGCCCTGGGCCAGGTCCAGCTGCTTTTGGAGGTCATCGCGGTCCGCCTTGAGGCGGTCCAGGCGGCGGTTGACGATGTTGTTGGACGACTCAAAGCCATGAATCCGCCGTTCGAGGTCCTGCTTCTGCGTGATGGCCTCCTGCCGTTCCTTCCTGGCTGTCCCCAAGGCATCCTGGGCGGTTTTGAGGTCCTGCACACTGTGCGCCAGCTTGGCCCTCAGGTCCGCGGTTTCGCGGTTGAGCGTTTCCGGCGGAACGCCGAGGGGAGCAGTCGGCAGTACCCGCCCGTCAGGGGCGTATTGTGCGTCGGGCACGGGGAGATCGTCCTCGTCGCCGCCGGGCGCGGCTCCGGCGGGAGTGGCGGGACGCGCGCCGAGGTTGCCGGTGTCCGGGGGCGGCTGGAGCGCGAGTTTGTCTTCCAGCTTGCGGATATTTTCGGTCGTCTTGCGGATGCGGTAGCGAACGATCAACGCCTGCCAGTTCGGATTGGTCTGGCTGAGTTGCTCCAACAGACTGGCCGCGAAGCGGTACTTGGCCAGCGCGGGGCGCAGCTTGCCGTCGCCCTCCAGCGCCTCGCCCTGTTGCACGGCGGTAAACGCCTTCAGAAACACCTCGGAAGGATCGGCGGCGCCGACGGAGTCCTGTTCCTGGCGGTAGTCGTCCGCGCGCTGGGCGCGCATGGTCAGGCCACCCGCCATGACAAACACCGTCAAAAGGAGCAAACCTGACCGGCGGCAAAATACGAACGGGAGAGACCTGGCAGTGCGGGAACGCAAAACGGGGATGTTCACTTCACGAAAGAGATGGGGTGGCAGGTCGCCCCGGCGAGCCGCCGGAGCGGGCATGGGGTGTAGCCGGAGGTTTTATAGCACATCCGGCGGCGGGTTGACACCCGAAATCCGCGATTTACATTGTCGGGTGTTCCCGTCTGCGACGGAACACCTCCCCGCGTGCAAAGCGTTCTGGAAAGCCCCGTCCTCGTCCTCAACCGACTCTGGCAGGCCGTCAATATTTGCAGCGCCCGCCGGGCCTTCAACCTGCTGTATGAGGGGCACGCGCAGGTGGTCGCCGCCGACGAGGACGACAACTTCCTGACGCACGATTTCGAGAGCTGGCGCGACCTGTCGGCCCGGCAGCCGGGGCCGGAGATGCTGCACGGCGTTTCGCTCAAGATTCGCGTGCCGCGCATCATCGTCCTGCTGTTTTTCGACCGCTTGCCCAAGAAAGAAGTCAAGTTTACCCGGCTCAACATCTTCGAGCGGGACCATAATACCTGCCAGTATTGCGGCAAAGTTTTCGACCGGAAGGATCTGAATCTCGACCACGTGATCCCGCGCGACAAGGGCGGTCTGACCACCTGGGAAAACGTGGTTTGCTCGTGTATCCGCTGCAATTCACGCAAGGCGAACAAGCTGGCGCATCAGGTCAACATGGCCCTGATCCGCAGGCCCGCCAAACCCAAGTGGCGGCCTTTTCTGCACCTGCCGTGGTCCGGCCAGCATGACGAAAGCTGGAAGCACTTCGTCGATGTGGCCTATTGGAACGTCGAGTTGAGTGATTAAATGCGCTAGTTGAGCAATGCGCGTTTGCATTCAAATTCTGTCATCCTTCGGCTCGTTACACTCGCTCAGGATGACAGAATAAATAGAGCACCAAACGCTCTCGTGGCGGGTTGTTGGAGAAACGCTAGCCACCTTTGTAAGACGAAATGTCTTTCTACCTCAACACCACCTGCGGCGAGACGGACCGCAACACTCCCGCCGCTTCTTGCGGTGCCGCCGAACCCAACAGACCCAGCGCGGGCTTCGGATAAATCCCGAGCACCAGAATCGCGGCAATCAAGACCGCGATGGTGACGCGGGTCAACAGGCCAACCGGAATTTGTCCGCCTGGCTGCCCGCTCGGGGTCGTGTCGGGCTCGAAGTACATCGCCTTCACGACCCGCAGGTAATAGTAAAAACCGCAGGCCACCGTGATGATGCCCAGGATCACCAGCAGCGTTTGATGCTGCGCGATGGCCACCGTGAACACGAGAAACTTCCCGAAAAACCCCGCCGTGAACGGCAGTCCGGCCAGCGAAACCATCGCAATCAACATCGCAAACGCCAGGAACGGCGAACGTTTCGATAACCCGTTGAAATCCGCGATGTCGTCGCCCGCCGAGTAATTCGCCACCACGATCATCACCAGGAACGACAGGAGCGTCATCGGCAGATAAGCCGCCAGATAGAACGCAATCGCCCCGCCGGACGCCGGGTCCGCCGAACTCGCCACCGCGATCAACAGATAGCCCGCGTGGGCGATGCTGGAATAGGCCAGCAACCGCTTGAGGTTATTCTGCGGCAGCGCGGCGAGGTTGCCGTAAACGAGCGTGCAAGCGGCGACCGCCACCAGCAGAAGGTCGATCTTGTGGGCGATAGCCGTGGCGTGAAAAAACGTCCGCAACACCCGGATGAACACCACGAATCCGGCGGCCTTGGAGCCAACCGACAGGAACGCCGCCACCGGCGTCGGCGCGCCCTGGTAAACGTCCGGCACCCAAATCTGAAACGGCACGGCGGCGATCTTGAACCCGAGCGCGATCACCAGCAGCACGAACGCAAACAGCAGCGGCGCGGTGCTACCCTGGTAGGCGGCAAAAACGGCGCTCACCTGTTCCAGGTTCGTCTGCCCGGTGAGGCCGAAGACCCAGGTGATCCCGTACACGAAAAATCCGGTCGAAAGCGCGCCAAGGATCAGGTATTTGACGCCTGCCTCCAGGGAAGCGGCGTTGCGCCGCGTGTAGCTGACCAACACGTAAAACGAGATCGTGACCAGCTCCAGGGACACGAAGATCATCACGAAATCGACGGCGGAAGCCATCCACATCAGCCCGGCGCACGTCAGCACGGGCAGCGCGAGAAACTCGCCCAGCCCGCCGTGCGCGGTTGCCCCGGGCGTGAACTTGCGCACCACGCCCAGGTAATCCACGGACATCACGAGCACGATGATGGTCGTCACCAGCGCGAACCGCTTGAAGAACATCGCCAGGGAGTCCGTGCTGTAGAACGCGTGGTAACTCGGCACCGCGCCGGTTGGCGCGGTCTGATCGACAAAGAAACTTGCCGCGAGCACGATGCCCAACCCCGCGATGCCCAGCCAGGCGAGGATTTTTTTCTCGCCCTGCACGACGAACATTTCCAGCGCGAGCAGGAACACTCCCAGGACGACAACGGCGGCTTCCAGGTAAATCGGACTCATGGACGGGAAAGGAAACGTGGATCAGCCACGAGGCGGGACGACGGCGACGACGGCGGCTTGCGGGTGGGCTGGCACGCCGGAAGCCGGGAGCATGGTCGTGGCGCTGACGTTGGCGGGCAGCGTGCGAAGGAGGACCGGCTGGAGCGCGTTCACCAGCAAACCCGGTCGAAAGCCGACGACCACCAGTCCCGCCATCAACAACGCCAGCGCCCAGCGGCGGTTGCCCGACAAATCGTCCGTCACCGGGTGTCCGGCGGCGGCCACATCCGCCGAGGTGCTGCGCAGCGGCCCGAGAAACACCCGGCGGTAGGCGCGCAGCATGTAAATCGCCGAGACCACGACGCCCCACAGTCCGCAAACGGTGGCGATCTGGTAGAGATTGAATTTTCCGGCCACCGCCGCCTCGTACCCGAACGCCCCGGAGCCCGCGCCGAACGCCCCGAAGAACACCATTAGTTCCGACGCGAAGTTGGCGAACCCGGGCAGCCCGATGGAAGCGAACATCGCCAGACCGAAGATCAGCGCCAGATACGGCATCGGCTGCGCCAGTCCGCCGAGTTCGTCCAGGCGCATCGTTCCCGTCCGCGCGCGGACCTCGCCCGCCACCGCGAACAGTACGGCGATGGACAACCCGTGCGCGAACATCATCACCGAAGCGCCGGTCAGGCCAATGATATTCAGGCTGGCGATGCCCAGAAAAATGTAGCCCATGTGCATCACGCTGGAATACCCCAGCAGCAGATCGAGCCGCTTCTGCGCGACCGCCACGTAGCCCACAAAAAGGATGTTCCCGATGAGCAGGACCAGCAGCACGTTCGTCCACGCCTGCATCCCGGCGGGCAACAGCGGCACGGCCACCCGCAGCAGGCCGTAAAGCCCGAACTTCTTCAGTACACCCGAGTGCAGCATCGCCGCCGGCGTCGGCGCGGCGGCGTAGGCCTCCGGGGCCCAGGTGTGGAACGGAAACAGCGAAATCAGGATGCCGAATCCCGCCAACAGCAACGGAAAAATCCAGCGTTGCGCCGACGGGGCGATCAGACTGGTCGTGGTCGCCAGTTCGCGCAGTTTGACGAGGTCAAAGGTGCGCTGCCCGACCGGCAGACTGCCGTACAAGCCGATCAAACCGACGAGCAAAACAATGCTGCCGACGGCGAGGTAAATCGTGATTTTCCAGGCGGCCGCCACGCGGTTGTCCCCGTGCCCCCAGATGCCGATGAGCAGGAAGGTCGGGATCAGCGCCAGTTCGTGGAACGCGTAGAAGAAGAACAGGTCGAACGAGATGAACGCCCCCATCGCCCCCGCCGAGATGAACAGCAAACTCGCGTAAAACGCGTTCTCGCCGGATTCCACCTTGGAAGTCATCCAGACCGCGCCCAGCGTGACGAGCGTCGTCAGCAACACCATCATCAGACTCAAACCATCGAGCCCGACCAGAAACTTGAGGTCCAGCGACGGGACCACGTCGAACAGCGTGTAGGAGAACGGCTTCTCGTAGGTGACACATTGGCACAAGGCCAACCCCAAGTTCAACGCCGCCGCGCCAACCGAAACCGGGCGCGCCGGAGCGCCAAAGAGCACGAACACGGCGGCCACCAGCGGCACGAGCAGCAGAAACGGCAGCAGGCCCTCGCTGACGCCCATCACCTGGTTGACGACTTCATGCACCATAAAAATTCCTCGGGACAAAACGGTTTGGATCGGTGCCGGGCTTCAACTCAGGATGGCCAGGTAAATGGCCAAGATCACGCCCAGCCCGAAGAGAAACGCGTAGGCTTGCAAGTTTCCGACCTGCAAAAAGCGCAGCATGAACCCGGTGCCCCAGGTCGCGCCGCTGACCCCGCGCACACCCGCGCCGTCGATCACCCAGCGGTCCACCAGCGCGGTCAGCCGGGCCAAACCGTCCTGCGTCAGGCGGATCAGCACGGCGTAGAACTCGTCGAAATAGAACTTCCGGCGGAACGCCGCGATGTTGATCGGATCGGCAGCCCGGTTGCGGTACACGATGAAACCCAGCAGCGCACCCACGATAAACGCGCTCACCGCCAGCACCGGCACGTACCCGAGCAGCACACTGCCGGGATGGGTGGTCTCGTCGTGCGCGCCACCCAGCCCGAAAGGCCCAGCGACGAACTTCCAGCCCGCCCCCACCGCCGGGACCGCGAGGATCAACAACGGCCACGACATGATCGCGGGCGCTTCGTGGGCATGGCTAGCGGCATCGGAAGTCGGCCGGTTGATGAACACGACCACGAACAACCGCGTCATGTAAAACGCCGTCAAAAACGCCGTGAACAGCCCCAGCACGCAAATGGCCGGATGCTCCCGCGCCATCGCCACGAGGATGGCGTCCTTGCTGTAAAATCCGCTCAACAGCGGACAGCCCATCAACGCCAGCGTACCCAGCAAAAACGTCCAGAACGTGATAGGCATCTTCGCGCGCAGGCCGCCCATCTTCCAGATATTCTGCTCGTGGTGCATCGCGTAAATCACCGTGCCCGATCCGAGGAACAGCAGCGCCTTGAAAAAGGCGTGCGTGAACAGATGGAACATCGCCGCCTCGCCCGCCGCCACGCCGACCGCGCAGATCATGTAACCCAACTGTGACAACGTCGAATACGCCAGCACGCGCTTGATGTCGCTCTGCTGCGTGGCCATCAGCGCGGCCATCACCGCCGTGATGATCCCGATCCACGCGATGACCTCCCGCGCCGTGGGCACCAGCGCGAGCAAGAACGAAATCTTGACCAGCAAATAGACGCCCGCCGCCACCATCGTCGCGGCGTGGATCAGCGCGGAAACCGGCGTCGGGCCTTCCATCGCGTCCGGCAGCCAGACGTGCAGCGGCACCTGCGCGGACTTGCCCATCGGCCCGCAGAACACCATCAGCGCGGCCACCGTCAGGTAGGGCAGGATGTCGCCGATCATCCCTTTTTCCTGATAACCGGCCAGCGTCGTTTGCAACGTGGCGAAATCCACCGTGCCCGTCAGTCCCCAGAGCATCAGGATGCCGATCATGAAACCGAAGTCACCGATGCGGTTGGCCAGGAACGCCTTGTTGGCGGCGTCGGCGGCCTGCGGGCGCTCGTACCAGTGGCCGATGAGCAAGTAACTGCTCACGCCGACGAGTTCCCAGAAAATGAACATCATCACGAAATTGTCGGCCAGCACGATGCCGAGCATCGAGAACATGAACAGCGACAACCCACCGAAGTACCGCGCCATGTCGCGGTCCTCCTCCATGTAACCGACCGAATAGACATGCACTAGCAGACCCACGCCCGTCACCACCAGGAGCATCGTCTTGCTCAGCACGTTGACGGTCACCCCAAAGTTGACCAGCAAGCGGGGACTGAAATCCAGCCACGCGAACTGCACGTGCTGATCGCCGGTTTGCAAAAACAGCAGACAACTACCCAGAAACGACAAAGCCACCGCCGCGACGGACAACCCGGCGCTGAGTTGCCGCTGCCGACGCGTCACCAGCAGGATCAGCAACGCCGCCGTCAGCGGACCGAACAAAATTATCCAAGGCAACTTGTCGCTCATAGAAGCTGGACGCGGGATACAAAGAAAACCGGACGAAAATCGAAAGTGGTTAGAACTGCAATTTGTTGATGTCGTTGACCTGCACCGTTTGCTTGGCGCGGTACAGCGCGACGATAATCGCCAGGCCGACGGCCACTTCCGCCGCCGCCACGGTGATGATGAAAAACACCAGCACCTGCGCGTTGTAGTTCGGCGTGCGTTCCGGCGTCAGGTTGAAGCGCGAAAACGCCACCAGCGAAAGGTTGGCGGCGTTGAGCATCAACTCCAGGCACATGAAGATAATCAGGATGTTGCGCCGCAGCATCACGCCGGCAAAACCGATGGCGAAAAGCAAACCACTGACGAACAGGTAATCGTTGAGGGTGACCACGGCAGGTACAAATGAAAAAGCGAAAAAACGGGCGGCGTCAGTCCAGTTCCTTCTTACTAAGCACGACCACGCCGATGGTCGCCACCAGGATCAGCACGGCGACGATCTGGAAGGGCAGGTTATAGCTGGTGAACAGGACGTGCCCGACGCTCTGCACATCCTGCACCGGCGCGCCCAGGGCGGGTGCGGTCCGGTTCCCCTCCGGGAAGGCGTGAAGCACCTGGCCCAGTTCGGCCACGAAAATCAGCGCGATCAGAATGCCGCCCGCCACCGTCACGGCGTGCGCTTTCTTGCGCTGGCCGCTGCGCAGGTCCAGCAGCATGATGATGAACAAAAACAATACCATCACCGCACCCGCATAGACGAGGATCTGGATGATGCCGATAAAAAAGGCGTCCAGCGAAACGAACAGCACGGCCAACGCAATGAACGAAACCACCAGGCTCAGCGCGCTCGAAACCGGGTTGGGCTGCGCGATGACCGAGATGCCGAAAATCAGCATCAAGGCAGCGAACGTCCAAAAGAGCAGCGGGGGCATGAGAAGTTAGAAGGAAGAAGGCAGAAGATAGAAGTCAGAAAAAAGGGAGAAGGTCGTCATGCTTTCCGATTGGTTAGGTCGGCGGATTGGCATTGAGGTTTCTTACTTCTGCCTTCTGACTTATTTTTTGTCGTTCCACTTGTGGACCAGACCGGTCTTCAAGCCGCCGATCTCGTATAGCTTTTCCTTGTCATGGACCATCTCGGCACGGCTCAGGCCGGTAATGGCGTACTGCTTCTGGAGGAAGATAGCCTGCTCGGGGCAGACTTCTTCGCACAACCCGCAGTAGATGCAACGGATCATGTCGATGTCAAAAGCCTGGGGGAATTTCTCGACCTTGCGGAACTTGTCGCCCTCCGCGATTTCGCCTGGCTTGATCGTGATGGCGCGCGGCGGACAGATGAACTCGCAAAGCTGGCAGGCCACGCAACGCTCGCGCCCGTGTTCGTCCTTCACGAGGGCGGGGGCACCGCGATAGTAGGACGGCAGGTGGCTGTCCCACTTTTCCTCCGGGTACTGCATGGCGACGTGCGTCTTGCCGAGCAGCATGTTGACGAGGTGTTTGAGCGTGGTGGCGAGACCGCTGAAGATCGCAGGCACATACAACTTCTCCTTGAGCGTCAGTGGTGGGCGTTGGATGGTAATGGCCATAGAAATGGGAGCGGAACGGAGCGGAAATCAGTTCGGGAAGATCGCCATGATGCCGGCGGTGATCAGGATGTTCACCAGGGCCAATTCAAAGAAGAAGATCCAGCCCAGGCGCATGAGTTGATCGTAGCGAAAACGCGGCAGGGTCCAGCGGATAGCGATGAAAAAAAGCAGCAGCGCGACGACCTTGGCGAAGAAGCAACCGATGTTCACCAGTCCCCAGATCCAGCCGTGGCTGCCGTCGGGGATGCCCGGGATGTGCCAGCCGCCCAGGAACAGCGTCACGATGAGCGAGCAACCCGTGATCATCGCCGCGTACTCGCCCAGGAAGAACAGCGCGAACTTCATCGAAGAATACTCGGTGTGATACCCCGCGACCAGCTCGGTCTCGGCTTCCGGCAAATCAAACGGCAGACGGTTCGTCTCGGCGAAGATGGCGACGGTGAAGATGAAGAACGAGATCATCATCGGCACCCACATCACGATCTCCTTCCAGTTCAGCCAGCCCCGCCAGGTGTGGTGCTTGTACAAGCCCGGCGCAAAGCTGTGCAGGTTGGTGAACGGGATGATCGTCCAGCCGTGCTGAATCTGGTACTCGACGATCTTGGGCAGGTTCAACTCGCCCATGATCAGAAACAGCGGGATAATCGAGAGCCCCATCGACAACTCGTAGGAGATCATCTGCGAGGTGGCGCGCACCCCACCGAGGAACGGGTATTTGGAATTGGACGACCAGCCCGCCAGCACGATGCCGTACACCCCCAGCGACGCCACCGCGAACACGAACAAGACGCCGATGTTCACGTTGGCAATCACCATCGGTACGCCCCAGAGCGAACTGCCGAAAGGCACTACCGCGATGGTCAAAATCGCCGGGACCATCGCCAGGCACGGGGCCAGCCAGTAGTAGAATTTGTTGACGTGCGCGGGCGTGAAATCCTCTTTGAGCAGGAATTTTACGGCGTCCGCAATGGGCTGCCCCATGCCGCCGAGCAACGGCATTTGCCGATCTTTCAAACCCAAGCCGGGGATCAACGACAACGGGATGCCGGTACGGTTCGGCCCGATGCGGTCCTGCATCAACGCGCTGACGCGCCGCTCGGCGTACACCGTGTACGAAACGAGCGGCAGGATGATCCCGAAGATCACGCCAAGAATCTTGGCCAGGGAAATGAGAATGAACATCCAGTCCATGCGGCGTCAGTGGGTACAGCGGAAACGGTCTGGGTCAGGTGGGCTGGGCGGCGGTGGCGGTTTCCAGCGGCGTCTTCGGTACTTCCCTGGACTCTGCCTCGGTCACTACCTGCACGCCGAGGTCGCCGATTTTGCTCAGGCTCAATCCCTGGAGTGCGGACACGTCGTTGGACATCGCCTTGAACACGTCCTCGATCATGTAAAGGCCATTGCTGCCGGTGAGCGCCTGGATGAGGTCGCGCAGAATTTCCCAATCGTCGCGGGCATCGCCGGGGGAGGGGATCGCATGGTTGAGCCGCTGCAAGCGGCCCTTGACGTTGATCATCGACCCGCGCTTCTCCGCGAAGCCGCTGCCCGGCAGCACCACGGTCGCCGCCCGGGTCGTTGCGTTGGGCAAAATGCTCATCGCCACGAGGCAGGGCAACTCTTCGAGCACCTTGGCATCGAGGCCCTGCTCCGAAAGGTCTTCCCCGAGGCAGACCACCGCGTGAATCTTGCCGGTCCTCACACCTTCGACGATTTCGGCCAACCGGCTGCCTAGCTTGTCGCCGCCGATGCCCAGCAGCTGCGCGCCGCTGGTGTTCGGGTTGCGATCTGCGCTGAGCAAAATATCGTCCGCCTCGCCGGTGCGCGGGACCACGTCCACGAGCGAGCACTTCAGCGCATCCGCTAACCGGCGCGTCATGTACAACTCCTCGTTGGTCATGCGCGCACTGGCGACGACGGCGATTTCCTCGCCCTTGAACTCGCGCAACTGCTGCGCCGCCGTGGCGAACGCCTTCCGCCATTCCACCGGTTGCAACGTATGGTCCGCCTGCCGGAGCAGCGGAGCGGTCAACCGCCGCTCGTCGTGCAGGTAATGGAAATTGAGCCGACCGTAGTCGCACATCCAGGCCGAGTTCACGTCGTTGTTTTCGCGCGGCGTCTGGCGGTACATCGTCTCCTCGCGGCTGCCGATGACGGTATTGCAACCGGTCCCGCAACTCGTGCAAATGGAGCGCGTCTCCTTCAAGAACCACACCCGCATCTTGAACCGGAAATCCTTGGAGGTCAGTGCGCCGACCGGGCAAATATCAACCGTGTTGAGCGTGTAGTTATTATCGAACCGCCGCCCGGGATGTGCCGTCAGCGTCGAGTAACTGCCGCGATCCACGAACCCCAGCGCGTCGTCCTTGGCAATCTCTTTGGTGAAGCGGACGCAACGCGAGCAAAGGATGCAACGCTCGTCGTCCAGAACGATGCGCGGCCCGAGATCGACGTGTTTCGGCTTATGGACCTTCTCCTCCAGAAACCGCGAACTGTCGTTGCCGTATTCGACGCTGAACTCCTGCAACCGGCATTCACCCGCCTGGTCGCACACCGGGCAATCGAGCGGATGATTGATGAGCAAAAACTCCATCACGCCCTTGCGGCATTCCTGCGCCATCGGCGAATCCGTGCGGATGCCCATACCCTCCGCCACATCCTGCGCGCAGGAGATTTGCGGACGCGGAATCCAGTTGATGACGGGCTTGCCGTCCGCGCCTGTCTCGGGCTTGCGATCCGCGCCCATCTTGGGCATCCCCATTTCGATCAGGCACATGCGGCAGTTGCCCGGCGAGGAAAGCTTGGGATGGTAGCAATACCGGGGCACGTATTTGCCCGCCTGCGTACAGGCTTCGATCACGCGCGTCCCCTTCGGGAACTGGTGCCAGACACCGTCCACCTGCACGTTCAACAATTGAACGGGCGGGGGAGCGGTGGTCGTGCTGGGATTGCTCATAGGAAATTGGCGAGAGAAAAAAGGATCAAAGCTCGTCGATGGACAACAGACCAACTCGCGGCGGCCGGTCCTCGGTCAGTTTGCCGGTGGCATGATCAATCTTGAGCACCAGTGCAGACAACGGAATGCTTCCGAGCACCACTTCATCACCCAATTCCACCGCGCCCGTGAAGGCTTGTGATTGACCAAGTTGCAACCGGATCGGACCAACGTAACGGCACCAGACGCGGGAACCATCCGTCAACTCGACGAGCCGCGCGTCGTTGGACGCCAACTCGAGCTTCGCCACCACGGTGGCGGGCAGGCAAAGATAAGGCATATCCGTGTCCACCCGCGCGAAAGTTTCCACCACGCGCACCGGACCATTCAATGCGTTTTCCAATCTGATCGTGGCGAAAATTTGATCCATGCTCGTGAACCCGTTGTGTCGCTTAAAATGCCTAGATCTCGCCCGCTTTGCTGGCGTTGGACAATTCCCACGGCGCAATTTTCTCCGGTACCCCGCCCTCTGATGCCGCCGCGACCTCATGGTCATGCACCAAGACCGGACGCCCACCTTGCAGCGCCACGCCGTCCGACACCTCCCGCGGCGTCACGTTTTTCTGCGCCTTGGCCGCGAACTCGTCCGGGAACTTGGCCAGGAAACTCTGCGTCGGCCAGGCGCACGCCTCGCCGAACGCACAAATCGTCTTGCCCGCGATATTGTCGGCCACGCTCTTGAGCACCTTGGGGTCCTGCGTGGCACCTTCGCCGCTCACCATGCGCCGGGTGATCTTCTGCATCCACAGCGACCCTTCGCGGCAGGGCGTGCATTGGCCGCAACTCTCGTGCGCGTAAAACTCATTAATGTTAGCCAGGGTCTCGACCATGTTGCGCGAGTCGTCCATGACAATCACCCCGCCCGAACCGGCCATCGAACCCACCGCTGCCAGCGTGTCGAAATCCATCGGGATTTCCTCCAGGGTGATTTCCTTGTCCACCATCGCGCCGTCCGGCCCCTTTTCCTTGATCTTGTACTTCTCGCCGGCGCGTAAGACCTTTGCGCTGCTGCCGCCGGGGATGATCGCCTTCAGCGTCCGCCCCGGCTTCATGCCGCCGCAAAGATCGTTGATCACCTCGCCCATGTTGAGCGAGCCCAATTCGACCTCGAAATAACCCGGCTTTTGCACGTCGCCGCTCACGCAGAGAATCCGCGTCCCGGTATTGTTCGGCTTGCCGATCTTGGCGTACTCCGCGCCGCCCAGTCGGATGATGTGCTTCACGTGGCACAAGGTTTCCACGTTGTTGACGATGGTCGGGCACTGGTACAGCCCCAACACCGCCGGAAAGTAAGGCGGCTTGATGCGCGGATAGGGCCGCTTGCCTTCCAGCGATTCGATCAAGCCCGTCTCTTCGCCGCAAATATAAGCCCCCGCACCGCGATGGACATAAATCTCGCAGTCAAACCCGCTGCCCTGAATGTTCTTGCCCAGGAAGTTTTTCTCCCGGGCCTCCGCCAGCGCACGCTCCAGAATCTTCGCGCCTTCCGGGAATTCTCCCCGGATATAAATATACGCCAGCTTCGCGTTGACCGCGTAGCACGAGATCACCATGCCCTCGATCAACTGATGCGGGTCCTGATGGATGATGTACCGGTCCTTGAACGTCCCCGGTTCGGACTCATCCGCATTGCAAATCAGATAAATCGGCTTCGGGCTGTCCTGTTTGATGAAGCCCCACTTCACCCCGCACGGAAAACCTGCTCCGCCGCGTCCCCGCAACCCGCTCGCCTTCACCTCGTCCACGACACCGACCTGCGTCATGGTCAGCGCCTTTTTCAATTGCTCGTAGCCGCCATCACCCAGATACGAATCAATGTCCGGCTTCCAGCCCGGACGATCCACGTTCTTGAAGATCATCCGCGTTTCGCGCGGATGCGGTTGTTTGAGGAGCGAAACCATGTTGGAAAGGTGGAAGTGGGAAGTCGGAACGCGGAAGGTGCCCTGAACCTTACGAAACGGTTTGTGGGCTGGCCTCGTGGTATTTTGCCAGAATCTCCGCCGCCGACTCCCTGCTCACATTCTCGTAAAAATCATCGTCCACCATGCAAACCGGCGCGGTCCCGCAACTGGCCAGACACTCGACGAATTCGATGGAAAAACGACCGTCTTCGCCGACCGTAAACGGCGTGCCGTGCCCGGCGTGTTTGGGCCGCTCGATCTTCGCCAACTCGCAAAGGTCGTTCATCAATTTGTAAGAACCGCCCATCGCGCACGAAAGCGTCCGGCACACCCGGATGTGGTGCTGCCCGGGGGGTGCCGCCCGGAACATCGGGTAGAACGTCACCACCTCCAGCACGTTGATGGGCTGTAGTTCCAGCTTCGTCGCCACCCAATCCGCCGTTTCCTTGCTGATAAACCCGAAATGCTCCTGCAACAGGTGCAGGAGCGGCAGCACCGCGCTCCGTTTCGACGCCGGGTAATGCGTGATTACCTCGTCAATCGTCCGTTCCAGTTCGGCGGGGATTTCCATGCGGCAGGCTCCTCGGGTGCACCGGAAAACTATTCTGATTTCGTTCCGCTCGTGGTCGTGGTGGTCTTGGTCTGGCCGTCGTCGGTCACCGTCGATTTGGTCGAACCCACCGTGCTGGTGAACTCCTCCACCTCGTCATTCTTGTACGTCACCGACAGCGACTCCTTGCCTTCCGTGTAAGTGGCGACCTGTTTCTTGAAGATCATGAAATCTTTGATCTCGCCGGGGGTGGTCGGCTCGCCGAACAGCGCCACGACCTGTGCGCGGGTCATTCCCTTTTGCAGCTTCGCCACGTTGGCAGGCGTCAATTTGACGTTGGTCGGAGTCACCACCGCGTTGCCCTGTTTGTCACAGGCGGTGACGCCGACCAGAGCCGCCGAGGCGAGCGTGAAACAGCAAAGGGCGGAGACGAAAGAATTTTTCATAGAATAAAGGTAGGGGAGGCTAGGTTGTAAGATCACCGGTCGCATTCGCCCATGACAAAGTCCAGGCTGCCCAGGATGGCAACCACGTCGCTCATCATGTGCCCGGGCAACAGGGAAGGCAGAATGCTCAAATTGACGAAGGAGGGAGCGCGAATTTTCAACCGATGCGGCACACCGCCGCCCCGGCTGTTGATGTAAAACCCGAGTTCCCCCTTGGGATTCTCGGCTCCGAAGTAAATCTCGCCGGGGGGCGCTTCGATGCCCTGCGTCACGACGATGAAATGGTGGATCAATTCCTCCATCTTCATCAACACGCTCTGCTTGGGCGGCAGGATGTTCTTGCCGTCCACGACGTTGATCGGGCCGTCCGGCATCCGGTCCATGACCTGCTCCAGAATCCGCACGCTCTGGCGCATCTCCTCCAGGCGCACCAGATAACGGTCGTAGCAATCGCCCGTCGTCCCGATCGGGATGTCGAAATCGTAATTCTGGTAATCCAGATACGGCGTCTTCTTGCGTACGTCGTGATCCACCCCCGACCCGCGCAGGTTCGGCCCGGACAACCCGAAACCAATCGCCTGCTCCTTGGTAATGACACCCACGTCCCGCGTCCGGTCCACGAAAATCCGGTTGCGCGTCAGCAACTTGTCCACCTCGTTGAGCGCGGGGACGAACTCCTTTAGAAACTGGCGCAACTGCGGGATAAACGTCTCCGGCATGTCCCGGATCTGCCCGCCCACCCGGGTGTAGCTCGTCGTAAAACGCGCCCCCGTGAGCTGCTCGCACAGGTTATAAATCTTCTCGCGCTCCGTGAACGTGTACATGAACACGGTCAGCGCGCCGGTATCCATCGCAAATGCGCCCAGCCCCAGCAGGTGGGCGGAAATTCGCGCGATCTCGCAGCAGATTACCCGCAATGCCTTGCCGCGCGGCGGCAACTCCCAGCCCATCAGCTTCTCGACGGCCAGCGCATACGCCACGTTGTTGGCCAGCGGCGCGAGGTAATCCAGCCGGTCCGTGTACGGCACGAACTGGTTGTATTGCATGTTCTCGGCGATCTTCTCGTCGCCCCGGTGCAGGTAGCCCAGGTCCGGCGTGGACTTCGTGATGATCTCGCCGTCCAGCTCCAGCACGATGCGCAACACGCCGTGGGTCGCCGGGTGGGACGGCCCCATGTTGATCGTCATCTTTTCGCCGACCAGGTCGTGCGTCGTCTCCTGCAAGGAGCCCAGGGACGCTTGCGCGCGTGCCGAGGTGTCGGGCACTTCGATTTCTTGGATGCGGGATGCCATGCGAATCGGAGCGAATTTCCGCGAAAACGGAAGTATCCATTAGTAATTTGAGAGCTTCCCACGGGCAAGCGCTAATTGTGAAATATTTCACAAGCTCACGGTCCGCGCTGGTCCGATACATTCAATGAAGTGCCCCCCGGAGCCTCTGCATCACCAATTTTATGAGCACTGCCAGCCTGGACCAACCCGCGCCCGCCGCGCCCCCCGCTCCGACCATCGCCTCCGCCCGGACCATTCCCCCCTCCTCACACCGCGATGGCAAACCCCGCGTGGTGGTCATCGGTGGCGGCTTCGGCGGTCTTCAGGTCATCAAGACCCTCAAGGGTGAGGAGGTGAACGTCACCCTCATCGACCGCAGCAACCACCACCTTTTTCAACCGCTGCTCTATCAGGTGGCGACCGCCGGCCTGACCCCCGCCAACATCGCGCGCCCGCTCCGGGAGGTCTTCAAGAGTCAGGAGAATGTGGAGGTGGTCCTGTCGGAGGTCCGCCGCATCGACACCGACGCCCGCAAGGTCATCACCGAGGATTTGGTGATCGACTACGATTTCCTCGTCCTCGCCACCGGCGCGCGCCACAGCTACTTCGGCCACGACGAATGGGAAAAATTTGCCCCCGGCCTGAAAAACCTCACGGACGCCGTGGAAATTCGCAAGCGGCTGTTGGTCGCCTTCGAGATCGCGGAGAAGGCCGTCAATCAGGCCGAGCGCGACGCGGCCATGACCTTTGTCATCGTCGGCGGCGGCCCGACCGGCGTGGAGATGGCCGGGGCCATCTGCGAGATTGCCCGGCACACGATGTCCAAGGATTTCCGGCGCATCGACTCCGCGTCCGCCAAGGTGATCCTCATTGAAGGCGCGCCCCACATTCTCGCCGCCTACCCGCCGGACCTTTCCGCCAAGGGCCGGAAGCAACTCGAACAGATCGGGGTTGAGGTTCACGAAAACCTCCAGGTGACGAACGTCACCGCCGAGGGCGTTGAGGTCAAAGGTGGGCAGTTCATCCCGGCGCGCACGATCATCTGGGCGGCGGGCAACGCCGCCTCGCCCTTGGGCAAAACACTCAACGTCCCCCTCGACAAGGTGGGCCGCGTCGTCGTCAACGAAGACCTGACCATCCCCGGCCACCCCGAGGTGCAGGTCATCGGCGACATGGCGAACTTTTCCTGGCAAACGGGCAAGCCCCTCCCCGGTGTCAGCCCGACGGCCATGCAAATGGGTCGCCACGCTGCCCGCAGCATCCTGGAAACCCTCGCGGGCGGTCAGCCCATGAAGTTCCATTACTGGGACAAGGGGACGCTCGCCACGATTGGCCGCAACAAGGCCGTCGGCGACCTGAACTTTATCCACGTCAGCGGATTCATCGCCTGGATCGCCTGGGCGACGATCCATATCTTTTACCTCGTCGGCTACCGCAACCGCGCGGCGGTGGCGGGCGAATGGCTCTGGAACTACATCACGTTCTACCGGGGCTCCCGGCTCATTACGGGCACGCAGGAGGGCCAGGAATGCCTCCACCATCCCGCCCCTGGCGCGGAGCCTGATCCCTCGGCAACGCTGGCAAAAGCCGACGGCGGCTCCAAACCGTAAAAGGGAGGGAGGCCTCTCCGAGGCCATCCCCATCGGGCCGCAGGCCCCTCGCCAGTGGGATAAGAACGGCCTGCTGTCCCTGAGCCTTTGCCCTCGCGCCCGCAGGCAGCGATCCACCCACGCCGATCATCCCGGATCTGGATTTCACGCCTTTCATGCGCTGCTTCTATTCGCCGGGCTACTTTCTCCCGCTCCCGGACGGCCATCCGTTTCCGATGGTCAAATTCCCGCAGGCGCACGAAATGTTGCTCACCGGCAACGTCCTCACCGTCGCCGACATCACCGAAGTAGAACCTGCCGCCCGCGAACATCTGGAGCGCGTCCACACGCCGGAATATCTTGACCGTCTGTCGCGCGGCGAACTTACCCCAAAGGAAACGACGATCCTCGGCCTGCCGCCTTCTCCGGAACTCTTCCTCCGTTGCGCCCGCGAGGTCGAGGGCACCCGCCAGGCGATGCGCGCGGCCCTGACCGACGGGGCCGCCGCCAACCTCGCCGGTGGCACCCACCACGCCTTCGCCGATCACGGCGAAGGCTTCTGCGCGCTCAACGACGTGGCCGTGGCCGTGCGCGACCTGCACACCGACCACCCGCGCCTCAAAATCATGGTCGTGGACACCGACGCCCACCAGGGGAACGGCACGCACGCCCTCCTGGGCAACGACCCGCGCGTCTTCACCTATTCGATCCATGTCGCCGCCAATTATCCGAGCCGCAAGGTCCCCGGTTCGCTCGACGTGGGTCTGGAACGCTTCGTTACCGGCCCCACTTACCTTGACGCCCTGCATCAATCTCTGCCCGCTGCCGTGGAACGCTTCCGGCCCGACCTCGCCGTCTGGCTGTCCGGCGCTGACCCGCATCAGAACGACCGTTTCGGCCAGATGCAGCTCACGGTGCGCGATTTGACCGAGCGCGATAGGTTCGTCCTTTCCCTTTTCCTCCCCCGCGGCATTCCTCTGGCGACACTCTACGGCGGCGGGTACAACCGGGAGTTGTCCAATACGGCCCGTCTGCACCGCAATTCGGTCGCTGCGACCGTCGAAGCATGGCAGAACACCGGCGGCCGCGTCGGATAATCCGGTTCCTGCGATAAAACCCCGGACGCCTGTTTTCTTGAACCTTTCATGCGTTCTTGGTTCCTTGCATTTTTGTTTCCTTTTTAAGCCGTGCGTTCGACCCACCGCCTGCCCAACCTGCGCATCGCCGTCGTCGGTACCGGCGCGGTGGGCGGCTACTACGGCGCGAAGCTCGCCTACTACGGACGCGACGTTCATTTCCTCATCCGCTCCGAACAGGAACGCGCCGCCGTTCGCCGCTTCGGCCTGCAAATCAAAAGCAGGAAGGACGGGTTCCGCGTCGCCAGGATCAACGTCCACGCCACCACCGCCGAAATCGGTCCCTGCGACCTCGTCCTCATCGCCCTCAAGGCCACCGCCAACGACGCGCTGACCGATCTCCTCCCGCCGTTGATTGGGCCGGAAACTCTCCTGCTCACCCTCCAGAACGGCTTGGGTAACGAGGAATTTCTGGCCGAACGCTTCGGCCCCCACCGCGTCCTCGGCGGCCTGTGCTTCGTTTGCCTGCACAAAACCGCCCCCGGCGTCATCGAGCACCAGGGCTACGGCAACCTCGCGCTCGGCGAATTCAGCGGCTATCCGCTGCCGCGCACCCACGACATCGCCTGGGAATTCAAGCGTTGCGGCGTCACGGCGCGCGTGGTGGCCGACCTCGCCGAGGCCCGCTGGCGCAAGCTCGTCTGGAACATCCCCTTCAACGGCGTCACCCTTCTCGCCACCGCCCAACGCCCGCCCGACGCCCCGCCCGTCTCCACCGCCGACATCCTGGCCGACGACGCGCTTGCCTATCTCACGCGCCGCCTGATGGACGAGGTCATCGCCGCCGCGCGCAAGCTCGGCCACCCGATCCCCGCCGATTTCGCGGATCTCCAGTTCAAGCGGACGGCGGAGATGGGCGCGTATCTCCCCAGCACGCTCCTCGACCACCTCGCCGGACGCCCCATCGAACTCGACGCCATCTGGGGCAAACCCTACCGCCAGGCCTACAACGCCGGGGCGGAAGTGGGCCGCCTGGAAACCTGCTATCAACTCTTGCGTCGGCTCACCGCTTCTGCTAACAACGGCAGCCGCCACCCGATCCCATGACTCCTGCCCAAGAAGCCCCGGAAGCCGCGGCCTGCAAGCACTGCGGCGCACCACCTGAAACTGGCTACCTCAACGCCCTGTGCGAGCCCTGCCGCGACCGGTTCGCTGCCCATCCCATCCCCGGCTGGTTAAAACTTGCCGTCGTGTTCATCACCGCCGCGTCCGGCTACTCCATGCTGCGTTTCCCCGCCGTCTGGCGCGCGGCGGTGGTTTATCAGCACGGCCACGCGGACGAGCAAAAAGCCGCCTACGGCGATGCGGCCGCCGAGTACGAAAAAGTGGTGAAGGACTACCCCGACGCCGACGAGGCCTGGGTCCGTCTGGCCGCTGCCAGCCACCGCGCAGGGAACGACCGGCGCACCGTGGAAATCCTCAACCAGTTTCGCGGCAAGAAGCTGCCCAGTGCTGAGGTCGGCGAGTTGAACGGCCTCATCCACGAACTCCAGGCGTCGCACGCGGTCCGCAACCAATAATTCCGCGTCATGATCATCCCTGGCTTTCTCATCTCTCTGCTCACGTTTCCCGGCGTGATCGTCCATGAACTCGCGCACCAGCTTTTCTGCCGCTGGGCGCGGGTGGCGGTGTTCAAGGTCTGTTATTTCCGCCTGGGCAATCCGGCGGGGTACGTCATCCACGAAATCCCCCGCACCTCGCTCCAGCACGTGCTCGTCGGCGTTGGCCCGTTCTTCGTGAACACGATCCTGGGTGCTTTGATCGCGTTTCCGGCGGCGATTCCCCTGATGAGATTCAATTCGCCGCAGCCCGTGGATTATTTTCTGGCGTGGCTGGGTGTGTCGGTGGCGATGCACGCCTTCCCGAGCACGGGTGACGCCAAGGGGATCTGGTCGGCCTTGTTCAAGCGAACGAGCCCGTGGTGGTTGAAGGTGATCGGCCTGCCACTGGTCCTGTTAATCTACGCCGGAGCCATTGGCTCCTTCTTCTGGCTGGACGCTCTTTACGGTGCGGCGGTGGCGTTCGGCCTGCCGAACCTGTTGGTCGATCTGGCGGCCTGAGCCGCGTCAAGGCTTGACCCGGACCGCCACAGGGCTGACGCATAAAAAAAGTTGGTCGGCAAAGGGTTAGGCGTGAGATGGGGTTGGGGTGGTAGAGGCCGTCGGCATGACGATTGCCACCAGCCTCCTGGAAGCCTTCAGCGTCTTGCCCGACCCACGCCTGGCCCGTGGCAAGGAGCACCGTTGGAGCAGGTTGTTCTTCATTAGACCTCCGAAAAAAGTCGGAAAGTGTCCGCAGATTGCGCAGATTTTCGCAGATTGAGGAGCAGTGGAGCGACCACCTGTCCCCTGTTCTCTCCCATCTGCGAAAATCTGCGCAATCTGCGGACACTTTTCTCGCTTGAGAGCACTTTCGTCAGAGATCTATTGCCGTTTGCCCCCTGCCCACCGGCGGGGAGAGCTTCGACGACCGGGCGGAGTTCGCCTGCCTGCGCCAGGAGTGGCTGCGCACGTTTCTTGTCCTGCCCGGTGGGCCGCCCAGCCACGCCCCCTATATCTGCGCAGCCTGCCCGTGGAGGTGCCTCTCTTTGCCCGGGCCGCGCGCGGCCACCGGGCGGTGGAAAACCACCTGCACTGGACCCTCGACGTGGTCTTCGGCGAGGACCGGAGCCGTGCCCGCACGGGCTTTGCCGTGGCCAACCTGGGCGTGGCCCGCCGCCGCGCCTTGCACCTTCTCCGCCAGGACAAAACCCCTGGTCGATCCAGCAAGCGCCAACCACGCCGCGCTGCCTTCG
>CAHJWO010000038.1 GCA_903642295.1 PVC group bacterium
GTCCCCTTTTCTCTCCCATCTGCGAAAATCTGCGCAATCTGCGGACACTTTCCGACTTTTGTCGGAAGTCCAATATAGAGGCGTCCGCCCTGACATTTGCTTACAAACGGCTTTACAAAGCCCCTCCATCCTTGCAAACGTGTGCTCCGCATGTCCCTTCGTTCGTTTTCCCAACGTCTGCTGTGTTGCGGCGGTGCGGTGCTCCTGTGGGCGCTTGCGCCTTCGTCGGCGCTCGCGCAAAAGCAGGAGGAGGGCATTTTAACCAAGGTTAAGGCGGGCGGCTCGGGCAATAGCGAGAGCTTCCAGTTTTCCGACGCCGGGAAAAGCTTCGGCACCGTGTCAGCGGCCGGCGGCAAGCAGGCGCAGTTAAAGGCTTATTCCTTTCAGGGTAAATCCTCGGTCTTCGGAGCCGATGGCGCATTCCGCACGAAAAATTTCGAGAACAACAAACCGGGGGGCTTCCGCACGGAGGCGTACGCCACGAAAGCGTCGGCGATTTCCCAGCGCAACAGCTTCGCGCAATCCGACAAGGAATTCGGCACGAAAAGCATGGATGTCCGCGACGCCCCCGGCACCAACAAATCTGCGGCGGTGCGGGATTTCGTTCCCGCCAACGAGACCTATTACGGTCGGGGCAAACGTCAGGACATGCTCGACGACCGAACTCGGAGCGCGAAGAACCTCACCATTGACCAGGTGCGCGATCTGTTAAACAAAGGTCCGGCGGCGAAGCCCGGCACGATTCTGGAGCCGGTGCTCCCGTCCGTCCGATAGAATGAATCGTCTCCGTCCCGAAGAAGCTTTGGCGTCGTTGCGCCGGGGGGCCGCGCAAATCATCAGCGAGGCGGAACTACTCGAAAAGCTGCGGCTCGACCGGCCCCTCCGGGTCAAGCTGGGGGTCGATCCCACGGCTCCGGACATTCACCTCGGACATACCGTGGTCTTCGAGAAGCTCCGGCAGTTCCAGGACCTCGGCCACACTGCCATCCTCATCATCGGGGATTTCACCGCGATGATCGGCGACCCGAGCGGCCGTTCCGCCACGCGGCCACCGCTGACCCACGACGCCGTGATGGCCAACGCGGAGACGTACCGGCGCCAAGCGTTCAAACTGCTCGATCCCAACCGCACCGAGATCGTGTTCAACGGTCACTGGTTCGAGATGATGACCTACGAGCAGGTGATCCGGCTCAACAGCCGCGTGACTCTCCAGCAGATGATGCAGCGCGAGGATTTCAAGGCGCGCTTCCAGAACGGCACGCCGGTGAGTCTGCACGAGTTGCAATACCCGTTACTCCAGGGCTGGGATTCGGTACAGGTCCGCGCCGACGTGGAACTGGGCGGCACGGATCAGCTATTCAACATCCTCGTCGCGCGGGACCTTCAGAAAGAGGAAGGCTTGCCGCCGCAGGTGGTGATGGTCATGCCGATTCTCGAGGGCCTGGACGGCGTGCAAAAGATGAGCAAGAGCCTGGGAAATTACATCGGGGTGACCGACGCTCCCGGCGACATGTTCGGCAAGACGATGAGCATCAGCGACGAACTGATGGCGAAGTATTACACGTTGTTGCTGGGCGAGACGCTCTCACCGGACCTCCATCCGATGGAAGCGAAAAAGAGCCTCGCCGCCCGTCTGGTGTCCCGCTACCACTCGGAAGAAGCCGGACAGGCGGCGCGGCAGGAATTCGAACAGCGCTTCAGTAAACGCGAGACCGAAGCCGCGGATTTACCGGCGATCCCCCTGGCTGGCCTGGACCTGGACATCGTCACCGCCGTGGTGACGGCTTACGAGCAGGGATACCAACTCAGCAAATCGCGCGGGGACGCCCGCCGCCTCGTCGAAGGCGGCAGCGTCCAGTGGCGCGGACAGAAAGTGACCGACGCCAAATCCCGGCCGGAGTTCGCGCCGGGTGACGTGCTCAAGCTCGACAAATTGCGCTCCGTCCGCGCGGCCTGACGGTGGCGCCGACCAATCACACGCCGACTTTCGGACGCTTCTTCTTCAATCGCAGCCAGTTGTTCCAGGTCTTGCGGAACTTATCCCGCGCCTTGAGATAAGTCTGGTTGAGTTGGTTGGGCCGCACGATTTGTTGCAGGACGCCTTTCACGGTGAAATCCGCGGTGTCGAGGATCGTGTACGCCGCCCCCACGGCCGCTTCGTGGTGCGCGTCGCTGGAACTGGTCATCGGCAACCCGCGTTCCTGGGCGTATTTGAACGCTTTCTTATTATAGCGATCCAGCGTGGTCGCAGCGTTGAACACCTCCAGTGCGTCGATGGGCAGCGTGTCGAGCACGGCCCGCCGGATGCCCGCGCGGAAGATATCGTAAGGATGCGGCGGCACCGCCAGACCGCCCGCTTCGTGGATGCGGTCGCACACCTCGCGCGCCGGGCGTCCTTTCAGGTTATTCGGCAGGACCGCTCCGAGACACAGGAGGTGCCCCTCGTCCGTGGTCACCTCCACGCCCGGGATGACCAGAAAACCGTCCACGGGCTGTCCGTCGGCGCGCATGAGCCCCTTGCTGATCATGTAGTCCACGGCCTCGCAGGTGTTGTGATCCGTCATCGCAAAGCCGTGCAATCCTTTGCGGCGCGCGGCAGCGATGAGGGCTTCCGGACTGGAAACACCGTCCGCGCTAAAAAACGAATGACAGTGCAGATCGAAATGGTACGACACGACGTTCAAGGTAGTTTTCAGCCTCGAAATGGCAATGCGGAAACGGCGGGACGTGTGACGTTTTCGCCCCGCCTGCCGAGCGCGCAGTACGTTCGGCTTTTGCGTGGCGGGGCAATTTGCGCTACCTGTGCCCGGTACTTCCATGACCTTGACCGACCCTTCCACCGTAGCGTCCCACCTCTCCCTGCCCACGTCCAACGGCGTCGGATTCAAGGATTGGTCGCTGGTCTGCGACGCGCTCGGCCAGGGGCGCCAGAGCCTGATCTTGCGCAAAGGCGGGATCGCGGAAGGCCGCCAGGGGTTCCGGTTCAAACACGAAGTATTTTTTCTGTTTCCAACGCAGTACCACCAGCAGGCGGAGCGGGTGCGCCCGGAAGAATTGCCTTCGTTGCAGCGAACCGTCCCCGCGCCGGAAGGAACCGTGGCGATCCGCTATTATTTCGTCATGGAATGGGCGGAGTGGCTCGACGACTGGCAAACCGTGGCGCAACTGGAGCCGTTCCACGTTTGGCGGGAGGATGTCGTCCGCGAACGCTTCGATTACGATGAGCAGCGCGGATTGCAGTGCGCCTTCGGGCGGGTGTACCGCATGGAACCGGCCTGGACGTTTGCGGACCGGCCATCCTTTGGTGGCTGCCGTTCCTGGATCACGCTACCCGATTTTCCGGCGGATGATCATTTCCTCGAACCGGTGCTCACCGACGCCGCACACGCCGTCGTGTCCGCCCGCGTGCGCAACGCACTGGCCAGCTAACCCCTTGCTCACCATCCACCGCTTCCGATGAAACCTCTCTTGACCCTTCTTCTCTTGCTGGCGGCGTTTTGCACCCCGCTCACATCCACGAGGGCGCTCGACGCCGACGTGCAGCAACTCATCGTCGGCATCGCGCCCGATTGGAACGCCATGCAGGGCCACCTCCAGTGTTTCCAACGGTCGCCGGGCGGCTCGTGGCAGGCGGTCTCTGGTCCGGTGCCCGTGCTGTTCGGCAAGAACGGTCTCGCGTGGGGCCGCGGGGAAGAGGGTACCGACGAACCCGGCCTGCACAAGAAAGAGCGCGATGGCCGCGCACCCGCCGGGGTTTTCAACCTCGGCAAGATTTACACTTATGACCCCGCCCTCCCGGCAGGAGCGAAATATCCCTTCCACACGGTCACGGTCCGGGACGCTTGGGTGGACGATCCAAACTCGCCCGATTACAACCGGTGCGTGTCCATCCCCGACGCGGCGAGTCCCCCACCCTGGTTCGACAAACAGAAAATGCGTCACGGCGATTTTGCCTACCACTGGCTGGTGGAGATCCGCCACAATTCCGACCCGCCCGAACCCGGCGCGGGGAGCGCCATCTTCTTTCATATCCGGCGCGGCGAGACGCGTCCAACCAGTGGCTGCACGACGATGGCGGAACCCGAACTGGTCAAACTGATCCGTTTTCTACGGGCCGACGAGCATCCTCACTACGTGCTCTTGCCTTGGGCAGAATATCAGGAAAAGTGGCGTTCCTGGGGCTTGCCCGAGCCCGCTCTGGTCAAAGCGCGTCCCTGAGCGGAGCGCCGCCGATATAAACTTTGCAACTTCGCCCTTCCGGCGTTATTAAACCACTATGATGCCCCTCGCTTCTCTCGGCAACCTGTTCGGTGGCCCGGACATGATCATCATCCTACTGGTGGTCCTGCTTCTCTTCGGTGCCAAAAAACTCCCGGAGTTGGCCCGCGGTTTGGGACAGAGCCTCAATGAATTCAAAAAGGCGCGGGAAGACGTGGAGCACGAGATTCGTAACGGCCAGCAGGACGTACAAGCGCGCGAGGCGAGCAACCGGCAGCCATATGCTCCCGTCCCCCCGGCCCAGGCGTTGCCCTATGGCAATCCGGCGGCAGCAGCCGTCGTTTCTTCCGAGCAGAATCTTCAGGAGCAAATCGCTGAACTCCAGGAAAAGCTCCGCATCGCGGAGGAACAGAAGAAAAACGCGCCATCGTCAGTCAGTTAAGCGCCCCTGTCAGGCTAAAGTCATGCGTCGTCGCGCCGTGCGAGGGATCACGGTCATCAGTTTGGCATTCTCGTTGTCCCTGTTCTTCGGTGCTGGCTGTTTGCGGGCCGACAATTCGCCCGAGGCAGACCGTGACTGGCAGGTCATCCTCCAGCAGGCGAGCGGACCCGGAAACCGGTTTCGCACGCAGGAGGAAGCGCTCGCGATTGCCCGCGAACACTTGGATAAACAGGAAGCGGCGTTACGAGAATTTGAGCACAGCTACCCGTCGGATTCGCGGCACTACAGCGCGGTCATTCGGCTGGCTACGATTCTGGCCGCCAAGGCCCGCCTGCGGCACGAACCCGTATTGATGGACAACGCGCGCCAATTGCTGGGCGACCTGGAGAAGGATGCAAAAACTCCGCTCCCCGTCAAGGCGGACGCGGGTTTTGCACGGGTCAGCCAATCCATGCAGGACATGAGCGGCGGCCATGCGGACGCGACCGCCCGGGAGACCCTGTTGCAAACCGTGCGGCAATTCGATACCGCCTACCCGACCGACCGGCGCACCCCGAATTTGCTGACGGAACTCGCCACCCTTTACGACGACCAGCCGGCGCAGAAGCAGGCGTTGCTGGAAGAGGCGTTTGGACGCACGACGGATGCAGTCGCCCGCCGCCGCGTCAGCGATGATCTCAAGCGGCTCGGCTTGTTGGGAAAGCCGTTGGAGTTGCGGATCGAGCCTTATACGGGGGGCGCGGCCATCGAGATGGCCCAACGCCGGGGAAGGGTGCAGGTCATTCTATTTTGGGCCTCGTATTCGATGCCCGCGCTCCACGAATTGGCCGTTTTGAAAAAGGTCGCCGCCCAGGCCGCCGCCCAGGCCGTCGATTTTGTGACGATCAGCGTGGACGAGGATCGGAACGCCCTGACCGAGACCTTGAAGGCGGCGGATGTCAAATGGCCCACCCATTGCGACGGCAAAGGTTGGACGGGAGAAACCGTCCGTGACCTGGGCATCAACGCATTGCCCGTGGTCTGGGTGCTTGATCGCAAAGGGGTACTGACCAACCTGAATGCCCGTGGAACCGAGGCCGAGTCGATCCGCCAAGCGTTGGCGCAGCCGTAGCCCCGGATTCCGCGGTCAAAGCTCACGCCGCCTGCTTGAGCAGGGTACGCACCTCCTGGCCTTGCAGGTAGAGGAACCAACCCCGTTCGCTCTCCCGCATCCCGACCAGCCCGATAATCTGCAAGGCGAAGACGACGCGGCAGAGGGTCCTCTCGTCGTCGATCTCCAGCCGCAGGCTCGTCAGGCTCAACCGCCCATCTTCCTGGCTCATTCGAAGCAGCAACCTCCACGCTTCGGCCAGATCGTGTTTCCGCAATTTGGTGATCGCCCGCAGATTCCCCCAGATCGAAAAAGTCACGTTGGGCACCGCCATGAAGAGTTCGAGCAAAACCCAGAGGACGTAAAACCGCGCCTCGCGGATTTTCTCCGGTTTGTATCGGCGTCGGATGATCGCCGCAACGATCAGATATGCCACCACCCCAACCGCGAACCACATCGGATACGAGTCGCTGACCAGATTGCGTTGCGTGATCTGCCCCAGAGTGTCAGGGTTAAAGCCCTCGATGATGGTCACGGTGAACAGGAAAAACCAGTACACAAAGAAGTAAGTCCCACCCCAGAGCAACACCGCCGCCGTCAACGAGAAAAACGCCAGCAACAGGGCCTGGCGGTTATGCTGGCCCAGGTAGCGCCGGAGTGGCCGCGCCGCGACGTATGGGGAAACCGTCGCTTCGACGGGACCCTCTTGCTCGGTGCTGTGCGAGTTCATGTTGCCGGGGGGACGCGGCGTATTATGTGCCAGACCTGCGGCGGACGCCAGCGTGCAACTTTCCCGAACGCGCATTTTTTTCGTGATCCGGCAGCAAGGCCGTATTTCGCACCGCCATCAGCTCCGCCGTGCGGGCAATCGCCCCGCGCAAAGTCGCCGGTTGCAGCACCTCGACGTGTTCACCCCAGCCCAAGATCCAGCGTTGGACCTCGGGTGACACTCCGATGTGCATCGTCAGGTCCAACGAGCCGTCCGGCCGCACCTCCAATTTCTGGGAGGGATGCCAGTTGCGTTCCAGGATCAGCCGGGCCGAGAACGGATCGAATCGCAAACCCACCGGCTCCGCCTCCGGCGAGGAGAAAACCCCGAAGCTGTCGGCGAGATGTTCATCGAGCGAAAAACCTTGGGGACGCTCGAACTTGCGCCGGGTGTTCCACAACGACGCCATCCGGGTCAGCGCGAACGTGCGGATTCCGCCGTCGCGGTGCAGATCGCTGCCGAAGAGGTACCACTGGTTATCGATGCACGCGAGGTGCAGCGGCTGCACCCGGCGCTGCTCGGCCTGCTCGCCGCCCAATTTGTGGTAGGAGAATTCCAGTTCCTCGCTGCCTAGCACCGCCTGGCTCACCGTTTCAAAAGTGCCGAGATCACCCACACTGTGACCCGCCGCCCGGAAGCTGATGGAGGCGTCGAGATCACCGCCCCATGAAAACTGAATCTGGTCGCGCAGACCGGCGGTCAATTTTTCGAAGGCATCCCGCAACGGCTTCTCGAACGGGGTGCCGCGATACTGCGCCAGCGCCTTGCGCGCGACGGAAAGCGCCACCAGCTCGCCTTCGGAGATTTTGACGGTCGGAAACTGGACCACCTCCCGGGTGTAATAGAAGCCGTGCGCCGCGTGGTCGTACTCGATGGGCAGGCCGAGTTGATCGCGCATGAAATCGATGTCGCGCAAGATCGTGCGGCGGGAAACCTCCAACGTGTCCGCCAGGATCCGGCAGTTGATCCGGCGCGAGGTTTGCAGGTGTTCGTGAACCTGTAACATCCTCGCAATCGGAGGTCTGGAGAGTTGTTGATTTGCCGGCATGAACTTTTTTCAGAAATTTTCCGGGGTATGACAGCTTTTGTCACACCCCTGCTGCCATGATGCCGGAAACCAACGCTCCATCCCATGAAATTATTCTCTCGTCATCATCGCCTCCAAATCTCGGAACCTTATCTTCACCGCAACCTGGCCATCTATCTGTTGCAGCGCCCTGCCGCATCCCAGGATCGGCTGTTCCTGACGTTGGACGAAGCGTTGCGCGCGGGGTGCGCGCGGGTCCACGAGACGGGTCGCGTGGGCGAACTGGAAATCGAGAACCTGACCGACGCCGATCTTTATGCGCAGGCGGGCGACGTGGTGAAGGGAGGCTGGCAGGATCGCGCGCTGGGACAGGATTTCATTGTGCCGCATCGTTCGCGCCGTTCACGCCACAAGGTGCGCACGTTCTGCGTGGAACGGGGACGCTGGAACCACCGCACCGGCGAGGAAGCGACGAACACCTTCAAATCCGCCGAGCACATGGCCGCCTCGCGGGACCTGAAACTCTCCATCCGGCGCGAACGTTCGCAGACGGCGGTCTGGTCTTCCGTCGATGCGGCTCAAGCAAAACTCAGCCGCGTGCTGGGCATCGACATCCGCGCGGCCTCCTCGCCTTCAAGTCTGCCCCTGGCCGTGGAGAACCCCGTGGTCCGGCGCCGACTGGCGGACTACCTGCTGACGTTTACCAACCTGTTGCTCGACAATCCCGACGCCGTCGGTTTTGCCTTCGCCATCAACGGACGGATCAACAGCGCGGATTTGTATGCCTCGCCGGGTCTCTTCCATAAATTGTGGTCCAAGCTGCTCGAAGCCGCCGCCCTGGAAGCGCTTGCCGAAGCCAATGCGCCGGGCGTCACCTGTTCCACGCCGACGGCGAAGGAAGTTTCCACGTGGCTGCGCCGGGCAAACCGGGGAAGCAAGACGCGTCATGCCGTGACCCCACGCATCACGGTCGTCGTCCGGGAGAACGCCGGGCAGGTCTCGTTCGAGACGATGGATGCCGAGCAGAGCAACCTTTGCGTGCATCAAAACATCCTCGCGCAGTAACGGGGACAGCGGGGGCGGACCGAAGTCGGCGGGACGGGCGCTGGCTCGTTTCGCCGACTGTTTTTTGGCGGCGTTGGCAAACGCCGCGCGAAATTTTTTCGCTTTCCTAGACAGAACGACGGCGCGGCGGCGTTTGTCAGGGTGAAAGGTTGTCCGTTCCACCACCCGCCGCCCCGATGGGATCTCAAGATTTTTCCGACGACTGGCGGGCCTGTTTTGCCGAATTGGGGCCTCGCCTGCTGCTCTTTGCGCGCCAGTGGCTACCCTCCGTGGCGGATGCCGAAGACGTGGTGCAGGAGGCTTTCATCCGCTTCTGGCGCAAAGGCGGTCGGCGTGCTTCCGCGAACCAGGGGCTGCTCTTCGCCGCCGTGCGGACCGCCGCCCTCGACCACCTCCGGCACGAGTCGCGGCGGCGGCGGCGCGAGCAAACCGCGCTGGACGAGAACATCCTGCCCGCCGTCACCGCCTGCGAGGAACCGTGGCTGATCCCGGACGAAGGGACCTCGGAAAGCTCCGGCGAGTTGGACGCCGCCCTGCGCCAACTCCCTTCGGAACAACGCGAGGTGCTGGTGTTGAAAGTCTGGGGTGAGTTGACCCACGACGAGGTCGGTGCGGCGTTGTCGATCCCGACAAATACCGCCGCATCGCGCTACCGCTACGCCCTCGGCAACCTGAAAAAGCTTCTGCATGCCACCTGCCATGAACGAGGACACTGACGACATTGAAACCCAACTCCGCCGCTGGCGTCCGGTCGCGGTGCGCGACGATCTCACCCGCCGGATCGCCCTGGACCTGGAAGGCCCTCACCGCCAACGCGCCACGTGGTGGCAGCGGCTGGGGTTCCGCCACCCGATGGCCGCGGTAGGTTGGGGATTGGCGGCGCCGGCGTTGATCATTCTGGCCACGTTGCATCTTGACGCTCCCGGTCCGGGGACGGCCATCGCGCCGTCCGTCCGCGCGGCTCACAGTAGCGTGCCGCCTCGTGAGCCGACGACGATGCAGGCGACCAGAATTACCAATCGCCGTTACCAGACGAACGACGAAGGCGTGGTGCTCACGCGAGAGCAGCGTCCGATGCGGCAAACTCGCTACCAGTCGGAAGACACCATCGCCTGGCAAGACGCCCGCACCGGCACGCAACTGGAAGTGTCTTATCCGCGCGAGGACGTGGTCCAGATCCCAGTGACGACCCGCTAAACATTCAGCCAACCCGCAAGAAACCCAAACCGCATGAACAAACGACATCTGACTCTCTGTGTTGCCTTCACCACCCTCAGCGTCGGCCAGGCCCTGGCGCAGGGGCCGGCGGCTCCGCCCCCCCCTGCCCCGGCGGCCCCTGCCGCCGGGAAACCGCCAGTTCCACCGCCTGCTCCCGACCGACCGAATCCGCCGGCAGGCGAGGAGCACCGTCGCGGTCATCACGACGAACCGACCACGTTTCTGGGAGTTGGGGTGGAGCCGATCCCCGAGTGGTTTGGGGAGCAACTCAACCTGCCGGAAGGTTTCGGATTGTTGGTCAGTTACGTTTCCCCCGGCAGCCCGGCGGAAGCGGCGGGCGTCAAGCCTCACGACATCCTCAAGCAAATCGATGACCAGGCACTGACGAACCCGGAACAGCTCAGTACGCTGGTGCAGAGCTATGCGGAAGGCCAGGATGTGACGTTAACGTTGCTCCACAAGGGCCAGGAAACAAAATTGACCGCCAAAATGCATAAACGACGCGTTGACGACCAGGCACACAAGGAAATCCGGCGCGTCGAGATTCACCGGGACCGGCTTGGCGACGGGGCGGACGAAGACGACCTCGGCGCCGTTCCCCTCAATGATCTCCTGAAGGAACTCGGACCGCAGGTCGGTGAACTGGCCAAGAAGGTCGGACGCGAGGCCGCCGACAAAGTGCGGCGGGAAATCATGATCCTCCGCGACAAGGACGGTCAAATCAGCACCTCGAAGCTCGACCTGGGACAGGGTCGCGTGCTCATTCGCAGCGTCAAAGGTGAAGTGGAAATCAAAGGCGACAAAGAGGGCAGCACGACCGTGATCAAGGACCCGCAAGGCAAGGAAATCTACCACGGTCCCACCAAGGATGCGCCTCAAGGAAGCCTGGATCAAATGGTGATCTTGATTGACGACGGAGGCGTTTCCGTGCCCGCCCACTCCCTGAAAATGGAGAAGGGGAACAAGGTCTTGTCGTACGAGAGGTCCGACGACGATGACCGCAAATCCTCACCACCACCCAAGTAAAACGCGCACAGTCACCGGTCACTCTCCGGGACCGGCTGTCGTGACCCGGCGGCCGGTTTCGTTTTTTGGGTCAGGCGTGAGCCGGCACCGGGGAATGGCTGGCGGTCGTCGAGCGGTGCTTGGCCTTGTCGGAACGCAGGCGCTCGAACATCAGGTAGATGACGGGGGTCGTGAACAAAGTCAGCGCCTGCGAAACGATCAGCCCGCCGACGATGGCAACGCCCAACGGTTCGCGCAGCTCCGAGCCGGTGCCCATCCCGACGGCCAACGGAACCGCGCCCAACATGGCCGCCATCGTGGTCATCATGATGGGTCGAAAGCGGGTCAGACAGGCCTGGTAGATCGACTCCTCGGAGGAAAGCCCCTGCTCGCGCTCGGCTTCCAGCGCAAAGTCGATCATCATGATCGCGTTCTTCTTCACGATCCCGATGAGCAGGATGATGCCGATGAACGATACCAGCGAGAGGTCCATCGCAAACACCCACAACGCCAGCAGTGCGCCGAGACCGGCGGAGGGGAGCGTGGAAAGAATGGTAATCGGGTGAATCAAACTTTCGTAGAGCACTCCCAGCACGATGTAAACGGCCAGCAATGCGGCGATGACCAGATACATGAGAGTGTCCGTTGTGTCCTTGAAAACCTTGGCCGTGCCCTGGAAGCTGCCGTGGATCGTTCCGGGGACACCGAGATCGCGGGACGCTTGTTCAATCAACGTCGTCGCCTGACCCAACGAGACGTTGGGGGCCACGTTGAAGGTGAGCGTCGCGGCGGGGAACTGACCCTGATGATTCACGGAGAGCGAGGTGTTCGTGCTTTGGTAGTGCGCGATGGTGCTCAGCGGAACCTGCTTCCCGGTGGATGAACGGACGTAAACCTTGTCGAGAGAGCTGGCTTCCTCCTGGAAATGCGGGTCCGTTTCCAACACCACGCGATACTGGTTTTGCTGGGTGTAGATGACCGACACCTGACGCTGGCCGAAGGCGCTGTAGAGGGTGTCATCGACGGCCTGCGGCTGGATGCCGAGACGGGCGGCGGCGTCCCGGTCGATCACCACGGTTTCCTGCAAACCGCGCTCCTGCTGGTCGCTGTTCACATCGAGCAATCCGGGGGTCTTTTGCAGCTTGGCCACGAGCAGCGGCGTCCAGTGGCGCAGTTCATCCAGATTGCTGGATTGCAGCGTGTACTGGTACTGGGAACGCCCCGTGCGTCCGCCGACCTTCAGATCCTGCGCGGCCTGGAGAAAGAGGTTGATCCCGACCTCCCTGGCCAGCTTGGGGCGCAGGCGGGCGATGACCTCGTCGGCGGTTTCCTTGCGCTCGCCTTTCGGTTTGAGCGCAATGAATACATAGCCGTTGTTCGACGAGCCACCGCCGAGAAAGCTCCCCATGCTGGCCACCGCGGGGTCCGCGCTCACGATGTCGGACGCACGCTGGTGCTTCTTCGCCATCGCCTCGAAGGAAATGTCTTGCGCGCCCTCGGAAAATCCCATCAATAAGCCGGTGTCCTGCTGGGGGAAAAATCCGCGCGGCGCTTCCCGGAACAACCAGTAGGTGACGCCGACGTTCACCAGCGCGACGCACAGTACGAGGGCCTGGTGGCGCAGCACCCACTTCAATGCCCGGTCATAGCCGCCCAGCATCCACTGGAAGAAGCGCTCCATCGTCTCGTAAAACCAGCCGCCCGAACGGTCGGGATGCTCCGGGCGCAGAAAGCGTCCGCAGAGCATCGGGGTCAGGGTCAGCGACACCACGGCGGAAACGAGGATGGCGAGCGAGAGCGTCACCGCGAACTCGTGGAACAACCGTCCGATCAGGCCGCCCATGAACAGGATCGGGATGAACACCGCGATGAGCGAGATGCTGATGGAGACCACGGTGAAACCGATCTGCCGCGCGCCTTTGAGGGCCGCTTCCATCGGGGTGTCACCCGCCTCGATGAAGCGGACGATGTTCTCGATGACGACGATGGCGTCGTCCACGACGAAACCGACCGAAACGGTCAGCGCCATCAGCGAAAGATTGTCCAGGCTGTAGCCGAACAGGTACATGAACCCGAACGTGCCCGCGAGCGAGAGCGGCACCGTGACGCCCGCGATAAACGTCGGCCAGAGACGCCGCAGGAACAGGAACATCACCATGATGACCAACGCGACCGAAATGAGCAGGGTCAACTGCACGTCGTGCACGGAGGCGCGGATGGTCTGGGTGCGGTCGCTGATGACGGAGAGCTTGACCGCCGGCGGCAGCCAACGCTGCAACTGGGGCAGCAAGGCGCGGATCTGATCCACGATCTGAATCACGTTCGCCGCCGACTGCTTGCGGATGACCAGCAGGACGGCTTTCTTCGAGCCGCTCCAACCGGCCAACTTGTCGTTCTCCTGGGCGTCGATGACGTTCGCAATCGAACCCAGTTGCACCGGGGTGCCGTTGTGTTGGGCGACGATGAGCGGGCGGTAGTCCTTGGCCGCGAAAAGTTGGTCGTTGCTGGAGATGACGAAGCTTTCGCGCTCGTTGCTGAGCGAACCCTTGGGCGAGTCCACGTTCACCTTCGAGATGACGGCGCGGATGTCCTCCATGCTCAGGCCCATCGAGGCGAGCACGGCCTGGTTGACCTGGATGCGAACGGCGGATTTCGCCCCGCCGTTGATGCTGACCTGGCTGACGCCATCCACCTGACTGAGCCGCTGGCCGAGCACCTGGTCTGCGAGGTTGTAGACTTCCGACAGGGGGACCGTCTCGGAAGTCATCGCCAGCACCATCACCGGCGAATCGGCAGGATTCGCTTTCTTATAAGTCGGCGGGTTCGGCAGATTCAGCGACAATTCCCCGCCGGCGGCGTTGATGGCGGCCTGCACGTCCCGGGCCGCGCCGTTGATGTCGCGGTTGAGGTCGAACTGAATGGTGATCCCCGCCCCGCCGAGGTTGCTGCTCGAAGTGATCTCGGAAACGCCGGCAATCTGCCCAAAGCGGCGTTCCAACGGTGCGGCGAGCGAGGTAGCCGCCGTTTCGGGATCCACCCCCGGCAACCCGGCGTTGACCTGCATCGTCGGGAAGTCGATCTGCGGCAGCGGTGCAATGGGCAGGAACCGGTAAGCCACGATGCCGAGCAGCAACAGACCCGCCGCGAGCAGCGACGTGCCGATGGGCCGGCGGATAAATGGTTCCGAGACGCTCATGAGAAAGTCGGAAGTGGGAAGGCGGAAGTCGGAAGTGAAGACGACCCCAGCACGCGTGATAGGATCAGGCCGCTCCGACCGGTTCCGGCAGGGATCGCTCCGTTGCGGGCGGCGGCACTTGATCAGGCAGGTTTGGTTGGTTCTTCGGTCCTCTCGGCGAGAACCGACGGGCGAGCCGATCCATGTACAGGTAGATCACCGGCGTAGTGTAAAGCGTGAGCACCTGGGAGAGCAGGAGCCCACCGACGATGGAAACGCCCAGGGGACGGCGCAGCTCGGAGCCCGTGCCGGTTTGCAACGCCAGCGGCAGCGCGCCGAGCAGCGCCGCCGCCGTCGTCATCATGATGGGCCGGAACCGGAGCAGGCACGCCTTATAGATGGATTCCTCCGGCGGCAACCCCTCGTCGCGCTCCGCTTCCAATGCGAAGTCGATCATCATGATCGCGTTTTTCTTCACGATGCCGATGAGCAGCACGATGCCGATGAGCGCCACCAAAGAGAGATCCATCCCGCACAACAGCAGCGCCAGCAGCGCCCCCACCCCCGCCGAGGGCAGCGTGGAGAGGATCGTGATGGGGTGGATGTAGCTTTCGTAGAGGACGCCCAGCACGATGTAGATGACCACGATTGCCGCAAGGATCAGGTACGGCTCGCTGGCCAACGACGAGCGGAACTCCGCCGCGCTCCCGGTAAAGCTCGTGACGATGCTGTCGGGCATCCCGATCTCCGCCTGCGCCTGCTGGATCGCCGGCACCGCCTGGCTGAGGAAGCTGCCGGGCTTCAAATTGAACGACAAGGTCGCGGAAGGAAATTGTCCCTGGTGTGGAATCGACAGGGGCGCGGTCGTTTGCTCAATCTGGGCAATGGCGTTGAGCGGGATCAACTGGCCACCGGTGGATTTCACGTAAATTTTTTCCAGTGCGTCGGGTCCCGTGTGGAAGCTGTTTTCCACTTCCAGGATCACGCGGTACTGGTTGAGTTGCGTGTAAATGACCGATACCTGCCGCTGTCCGAAGGCGCTGTAGAGCGTGTCGTCCACGGCCTGGGTGAGCACGCCAAATCGGGAAGCCTTGTCGCGGTCCACGTGGACGGTGAGCTGCTGGCCGCCGGGCTGCTGATCGCTGGCCACATCGGCCAGTTCGGGCAAGGCGCGCAGACGCGCCAGGAGCTTATCGGTCCACTGGCTCAAGTCGGCGGGATCGGCGGCTTGCAGGACGTATTGGTACTGGGTGCGGCTGACCCGGCTGTCGAGTTGAAGGTCCTGCACGGACTGCATGAACAGCGAAATGCCCTCTACGTTCGCGGTCGAATCCCGCAGGCGCGCGATGATCTGATCGGCGTTCGACGAACGATCCTTGCGCGGTTTGAGGACAATGGTCAGCCGCCCGGAGTTGATCGTCGGATTGACCGATCCCGCCCCGACGAACGCGGCGACGCTCTGCACGTCGGGGTCGCGGCGCACGACATCCGCCAAAGCCCGCTGGCGGGCCAGCATCCCCTGGAACGAGATGCTTTGCGCGGCGTCGGTCACGCCGACGATGACGCCCGTGTCCTGCTGCGGCAGCAACCCTTTCGGGATCAGCACGTAGAGCCAGAACGTGCTGACCAGCGTCCCGATGGCGACCAACAACGTGAGGAACTGGTTACGCAGCACCCACTTTAGCCCGACCTCGTAAAAGGCGAGCATCCCGTCGAAGAACCGTTCGGTCACGCGGTAGAACGCATTGTGCCGCTGCCGGTCTTTGCCGGTCGCGTCCTCCTTCTCCTCGGGCTTGAGGAGATAGGCGCACATCATTGGCGTGAGCGTCAGGGAAATGATCGCGGAGACGACCACGGCCGCGCTCAGGGTGATGGCGAACTCCCGGAACAGCCGCCCCACGATGCCCGTCATGAACAACAGCGGGATGAACACCGCGATGAGAGACACGCTCAGCGAGACCACGGTGAAGCCGATCTGGCGCGCCCCTTTCAACGCCGCGTCGAACGGCTTGTCGCCCGCCTCGATGAACCGCACGATGTTCTCGATCATCACGATGGCATCGTCCACGACGAATCCGGTGGAGATCGTCAGCGCCATCAACGAAAGGTTGTCCAGGCTGAAGCCGCAGAGCTTCATCAAGCCAAACGTGCCGATGATCGAGAGCGGCAGGGCCACGCTGGGAATCACCGTCGCCCAGAGCTTGCGCAGGAAGACGAAGATGACCATGACGACCAGCGCCACCGTCAGGAGCAAAGTGAACTGCACGTCCTCCACCGAGGCCCGGATGGTCTCCGTGCGGTCCGTCAGCACGGATACATGCACGGAGGGCGGGATGGTGGCGGTCAACTGCGGCAACAGGTTTTTGATGCGTTGCACCGTCTCGATGATGTTCGCGCCGGGCTGACGTTGAATGTCCAGCAACACGGCGGGCCGGTAGCTCTGGTGCCCGTCGGCGACCCACGCGGCGAGTTGATCGTTCTCCACGCCGTCCACCACGGTGCCCACGTCACTGACGCGCACCGGCGCGCCGTTGCGGTAAGCGAGGATGATCGGCTTGTACTGCTCCGCACTGAAAATCTGGTCGTTCGAGCCGATGGTCATCGACTGGCGCTTGCCGTCGAAGCTGCCCTTCGGGGCGTTGACGTTGGCCTGCCCGAGAACGGTCCGCACGTCCTCCAGACTCAGGCCCAGCGAGGCGACCGCCGCCGGGTTGATGCGCACCCGCACGGCGGGTTTCTGGTTGCCCTGAATGGAGACCAGTCCGACGCCGCTGACCTGGCTGAGCTTCTGCGCGAGCACCGTGTCCGCAAAGTCGTTGACCTTGTCTAAGGGCAAATTGTCGGAGGAGATCGCCAGCGAGAGGATCGGCGTGTCGGCGGGGTTGACCTTGTTGTAGGTCGGCGGGTTGGGCAGGTTGACCGGCAGCACGCCCCCGGAAGCGTTGATGGCCGCCTGCACGTCCTCGGCGGCGGCGTCGATTTCCCGGTCGAGCACGAATTGAAGCGTGATCGTGGTGTTGCCGAAGGCGCTGACCGAATTCATCGACGCCAGACCGGGAATCTGCCCGAATTGCCGTTCCAGCGGCGTCGTCACGGACGAGGCCATCACGTCCGGGCTGGCGCCGGGAAGCTGCGCGAAGACCTGAATCGTCGGGAAATCCACGGCGGGCAGCGCGGAGATCGGCAGCAGCTTGTAGCCGAGCAAGCCCAGCAGGATGACCCCCACCATCAGCAAAGAGGTTGCGATGGGCCGACGGATGAACGGCTCGGAGATGCTCATGGAAAGTCGGAAGTCGGAAGTGGGAACGCGGAAGTAAGCAGGCCGATGGGATGAATGAAAGATGGTGTTGAACTGTCCGGTCAGTGGTTCTTACTTCCGACTTCCCACTTCAGACTTCGTTTCACTGGCGGCTGGCCACGGCCGGTGCCGGGCTGGCGCCCCCCTCCTTGGCGGCGGCGGGGTGGGTGCCACGATGCGGGCCGTCCTTGTGCTGGCCGTCGCCGGAAGGTGCGCCATCGCGGTTGGAAATCTCTACCTTGGAGCCTGCTTCCAGCTTGTATTGCCCGTCGACGACCACTTTTTCGCCAACCTTCAGGCCGTCGTCCACGAGCGCCACGCCATCCTCCACCTGGGCGACCTTGATCGTGCGCGCTTCCACCGTGGAATCCGGCTTGATGACGAAGGCAAACGAACCCTGCGGTCCGCGCTGTTCCACCGAAGCAGGCACCACGCTCGCGTCCTTGCGGACGGTAAGTAAGAGCCGCGCATTGATGAACTGGCCCGGCCAGAGGCGTAGATCATCGTTCTGGAAGGTCGCTTTGAGCTTGATCGTCCCGGTGGATTGGTCGATCTGGTTGTCGATCACGGCCAACGTGCCCTGGCCGAGCTGACCAGCGTTGTCACGCCCCACGGCGGTGACGCTCATCGGGTTCTTCTCCGGGTCTTCCGGGTAATGCTCCCGGATCAACTGAAAATTCTGCTCCGGCAGCGTGAAGATTACGGAAATAGGGTGCAACTGCGTGATGACCACCAGGCCGCCGGTGTCCGCCGCCCGGACGATGTTGCCCTGGTCCACTTGCCGCACTCCGACCCGGCCGTCGATGGGTGCCGTGATGCGGGTGTAATCGAGTTGAGTCTTGGCGTTGTCGATGGCGGCCTGATCGCCCTGGATGGTGGCCACCAGTTGATCAACCGTGAACTTTTGCGTGTCGTAGGTCTGCTGGTCGAGCACCTTTTTCGCCAGCAATTCCTCGTTGCGCTTGGCGACGGAGCGCGCGTTGGCAAGCTGGGCTTCGTCCTGGGCCTTCTTGGCCGTCGCCTGATCGAGTTGCGCCTGATATGGACGCGCGTCAATTTGCGCGAGTACCTCCCCCGCCCGAACATCCTGCCCTTCCGTGAACGCCACCTTTTCGAGTTGACCATCGACTCGTGCGCGCACGGTAACCGTGTTGAAAGCCTGCACGGTGCCGATCCCATCGAGAAAGATGGAAACGTCGCGCTTTTCCACGGTTCCCGCCAGCACCGGGACGGGGCCGCCCGGGCCGCCGGGTCCACCGCCGCGCCGTCCGCCACCGGGCCCTCCGCTCGCCGTCCCATGCCCGGCGCCCGCCCGCCCGCCAGCCCCGGCACCGCCGCCACCGGCCTCGGCGTAATGCTGGTGGGCATAATAGGCACCCGCAACGATCAAGGCGACCAATGCCAATAGGATGAACCAGGCTTTCTTACTCATTCGATGTGCAGCAGGGGGATTGCTCCACGTGGCAAGACCGACCGATAGGCCGCGTGGGTTCCTCTTCTAAGCGGATGAAAGTCGGTCGCCGGACGCGGCGCCTTATCCTTATGTCAGGCTTTTCTCCCAATCGGCTCCGAGGAATATGGCATCACTCGGGCGAATTTCCGGCGGCTTCCTGTAAAGTTTTGCCGGAGGCGGCGGACAAAACCCGACACTCGCGCTCGTGCCTGATCGGCTATATCGTAGCGCCTTATGGAGCGCATCCTGGCCGTTGATGACGACACCGCCCTGACAGAACTCCTCGCTGAATACCTCGAACCGGAAGGTTTTTCGTTGGAAGCCGTCCATGACGGCGAGGCGGGCGTGGCACGCATTCTGGCCGGGGGGTACGCCATCGTGGTTCTGGATGTCATGCTCCCGGGCATCGGCGGGCTGGAGGTGTTGCGGCGGGTGCGCAAACAATCGCAGGTTCCGGTCATCATGCTCACCGCGCGGCAGGCCACTGCCGACCGGGTCTTGGGGCTGGAGGTCGGGGCCGACGATTACCTCGCCAAGCCGTTTGACCCCCGGGAACTGGTTGCCCGGGTGAGGACGGTTTTGCGGCGGGTCCGCCCCGGCAGCGTGGAAAATCCCAGCGAGTTCATCACGGCGGACGACCTGACCCTCGACTCCGGTCGGCGGGAGGTGCGGCGCGAGGGGCAGGTGGTGGAACTGACTTCGGCGGAGTTCGCTTTATTGCGGGAGTTGCTGGTTTCCGCCGGGAAGGTGGTTTCACGTGACGACCTTTTCCGCACCGTCCTGGAACGGGAGTTTTCGATGCTGGACCGGGGAATCGACAATCTGATCAGCGCCGTACGCCGCAAGCTGGGTCCGGCCAACGACGGCGGCGAGCGGATCAAGGCCATTCGCGGCATCGGTTATCTCTATGCACACAGCCGACCCGGCAAGTGACGTTGACGGGGGCGTGGGCGCGATGCCCGCCGCCGGGAGGTTGCCTCGGGCCCCGATGCGCAGCCTCTTCTGGCGGATCTTTTCGTGGTTCTGGCTGGCCATGCTGCTGCTGGCGACCGCGGTGACCGCCACGGTGTACGTCACCGATCCCGATCAATTCTTTCCGCCCTGGCGATCCGTGCCGATCCGGCACATGGATCAACTCGCTCAGGAGAGCATCGCCGCCTACGAGCAAGGGGGACGGGATGCCTTGCATACCTATCTGACCCACCTGCCGCGGTTCGCGCCGGGCGAGATCGGCGTCCTGGATTCGGCGGTCCAGCAGGCTTTCCTTTTTGACGCCGACACCGACCAGGAACTCGGCGGTCAACGTTCCCCCAAAGATATTCACAATCTGGTCGCTCGCACCCGGGATAAAGGGGACGTGCAGTTGCAGCGCTTGCTCACCCAAATGCTGATGGCCCGCTCGTACCCGGGCACGGCCAATGGGCACCGTTACGTCTTCATGGTTGCGATGCCGCGCCCGAGCCTCCTCGTGCCGACACGTTTTCGCGGCTGGGTGCCGGTCAGCGCGGCGCTGGCCACTTCGGCGCTCGTCTGTTACTGGCTGACGCGGCAGGTCGTCGGACCGGTGCGCCGCCTGCAATCGGCGGCGCGGCGCCTGGCCGAGGGGGACCTGAGCGTCCGCGTCTCGACCACGCCCGGCCTGGCCCGTCGCGGCGACGAAATTGGCGAACTCGCAGCCGATTTTGACGACATGGCCATGCGCATCCAGGATTTGCTCGCTGCCCAGCGCCGTCTGATCGGTGACATTTCCCACGAGTTGGGTTCCCCCCTGACCCGGGTCAACGTGGCACTGGGACTGGCTTTTCGGAAGGCGGGCGAAGAGGTGCGCCCCGAATTGGAGCGAATTCAGCGGGAAGCGTGGAGGTTGAACGATTTGATCCGCCAACTCCTGCTGATTTCCGAACTGGAGAATGGCACCCCTTCCAAGCCATCCGAACTGATTGACCTGCCCGCCCTGGTCCGTGAGGTGGCCGCGGACGCGGAATTCGAGGCAGGCAGCCGACGGTGCCGCGTACGGGTGACGGACCTGAGCCGGCACGCCGAGGCGGACTGCCGGGCGTTGCCCGGGGTCCACCATCTGCTGCGTAGCGCGGTTGAAAATGTGGTCCGCAACGCCGTGCGCTACACCGCGGAAGACTCCGAGGTCCACATCGAGATCGCGGTCCGCGACGGCGCTCAGCCCGAGAAGAAACGCGCGGTGGTCCGGGTGCGAGACCACGGACCCGGCGTGCCGGAGAGCGCGTTGACGGAATTGTTTCGGCCTTTTTACCGCGTCTCGGAAGCGCGCGACCGCCAGAGCGGCGGCACGGGCCTGGGGTTGGCCATCACGCGCCAGGCCATTGATGCGCACGGCGGAAAAGTCTGGGCAGTCAACCATCCCGATGGCGGACTGCTGGTCGAAATCGAACTGAAAGTTTGAGCCGCCGTGGCGGGAATTGGCAGGGTGATAAATCCGCCACCGGATGTTTCGGCGAAAGAAAGCGTATGAACCCTCGTGTTTTCATTCACCAAACCTCACGTTCCGTTCGCCTGGCCGTCGTCGGCCTCGCCACCGTCGCGGTGGCGTCCCTGGCCTCGCTGGCCCGGGCCGAGCCCAATCCCACATGAAGGAAGTGCTGGACACCTACGCGGTGCTCAGCCCGATCCCGCTGGAGAAGACGACCCCGGCAGTGGCAAAAGTAGCACCGGCCATCACGTCGGCGGTCAAGGCCGTCATGCTCAAGGAAGGCAAGAAGGCCCCGCCCTTCACCGGCTCGACGGAAGACTTCAAGATTCCCGTCGGCGGCGGCGAGGAAGTGAAAGCCCGCGCTTACATCCCGGCGGGCAGCGGTCCCTTTCCGACCGTGCTGTACATTCACGGTGGCGGCTGGGTAATCGCCGACCTGGACGTTTACGATTCCACCCCGCGCGCTTTGTGCGAGCTGACCAAGGCGGTGGTGATTTCGACCGATTATCGGCAAGCTCCCAAATACAAATTCCCCACGGCACATGATGACACCGTCCAGGCCTACAAATGGGTGCTGGGCAACGCGGGCAAATACAAAGGCGACCCGAAGAAGGTGGCGCTGGTGGGCGAAAGCGCCGGCGGCAACATGGCCGCGTCCATCTGCCTGGAGGCCAAGAAGCAGAACATCCAGGCACCGGTTTATCAGGTGCTCGTTTACCCCGTGGCAAATTACGATTTCACCACCGAATCCTACCAGGAAAACGAGGCCACCAGACCGCTCAGCGCCGAGGGCATGAAATGGTTCTTCAAATACTATTTGGACAAGCCGGAAGACGGCAGCAATCCGCGTTTGTCGGTCTTGCAGGCTCCGGATCTCAAAGGTCTCCCGGCGGCGACTGTCATCGGCGCGGAAATCGACCCCCTGCGTTCCGAAGGGAAAGCTTACGCGGACAAGTTGCAGGCCGCTGGAGTCAAGGTGAACTACCAACTCTACAAAGGCGTAACCCACGAATTCTTCGGGATGGGTGCATTGCTGGACGAAGCCAAGCAGGCCGAGACCGTCGTCTCGGATGACCTGAAGGCCGCGTTTGCCAAATAAGCCCTT
>CAHJWO010000039.1 GCA_903642295.1 PVC group bacterium
AGCGCGTGACGGTAACTTCGGCGACGACCTCAATGCCTGGCTGTGGCCGCGGTTATTTCCTGGCCCGCCGGACGAGGATGGCCGGCGGCTGATCGGCATCGGCTCGATCCTGGACGCACGGTACTCGACCCTGCCGGGCACGAAGATCGTTTTCGGCAGCGGTGCGCGCTCACCGGTCACCGCTCCGAAACTGGATACAAGCTGGGACGTGCGTTTCGTGCGGGGGCCGCTGACAGCCGCGGCCTTGGAGCTTGATCCCTCGGCCGCCGTTACCGACGGCGCGGCGGCGCTTGTCTGTTTGCAGTTGCCGCGTGTCGATCGGACCCCCGAGGTTGGTTTCATGCCCCACTATCGGACGCTGGCGGTCACCGATTGGGAAAAAATCTGCGGAAAATCAGCAATTCGATTCATTGACCCGACCAGACCGGTAACGGAAGTGCTTGGGGCAATCGGCGCGGTGGACCGCCTGATTACGGAAGCAATGCACGGTGCGATCGTGGCCGACCTGTTCCGCGTTCCGTGGCTGCGCGTCCGCTGCCATGGCATGCACTACGAAGGTCCCGATGTCAGTGAGTTCAAGTGGTCTGACTGGGGCTATTCGCTCGGCGTCGATGTGGTCGCGGAAGCTTTTGTGACAATTGCGCTTCCTCCGCGCTCGCCGCTCAAACGCGCCGCTGCCTCTCCTTTCCATACGTTGCGTCAATCCATGATCGGACCCGCCCTCCGGCGGGTGGCCAACTCGCGGCGGTTTCATCTTAGCCATCCGTCCACGCTTGGCCGCGCGATCGAGCGTATCGACGCACACGTCCAGCAACTCAAAAGCGAAATCGACGCTTCGGCGGGTACACAGTAACCCTGTGCAGACTTCCAGAACTACCGCCGCATCATCAAGCGCGGATTTCGCTTCTAGTAACGCCATGAACGCAACCGGCAATCACGCCGCTGTCAGCCTGGGAGTGGTAGCGATCTCGCATAACGAGGAGAACGATTTGCCCGCCTTCCTCGCGCATTTGCTCCCTTGGGTCAGCGAGATCGTCATCGTCGACGATGGCTCGACCGACCGGACGGCAACGATCTGTCGAGACGCGGGCAGCATTGTCAAATTCATCGCGTCGCCACGCCGAACCGGCGAATATTATAGCCACCAGCGCAACAAAGGCATCGCGGCGGCAACGAGCGACTGGCTGCTGCACATGGACATCGATGAGCGGGTGACGCCCGAGTTGGCGACGGAAATTCTTTCATCAATCATAAATCCTCTTTGCGATGGCTATTTCTTCCGGAGACTGAACTATTTTCTCAATCGGCCCATGTGTGGAGGCGGCTGGCAAACCTGGAATCAAATCCACCTTGCGCGTCGCACTAAATTCCGCTTCGGCGGCAAGATGCACGAGACAACGCTGCTCAATGCCGCGCCGGAGCGTACCGGCCAACTGACTCATCCGATGTGGCATCTGAACGATTCGGACTATGTCGAGCGGGTCCGCAAGAACATGACTTACATGCAGGTTGAGGCGGAAAATCTGCTGGAACAAGGTTACCGGGTGCGCTGGTATAATTTTGTGTTACGTCCGCTCAACCGGGTTTTGAAAAGTTATTTCCTCCAGGGCGGCTGGCGTGATGGCATGACGGGTTTCCTTTACGCGGTCTATATTTTCGGTGCGACGTTCAACGCGTATGCCACTGCTTGGGATCGGCAAAACACATCTAGCCGGCAAGAGGTGGAAAATACACTGCGCAACCTCTGGCTCCAACGAGGAGTCGTCCTATGAGCACGGCCACGCTCAGTGGACCCGAGGTGCAGGTTCCCACCACGCATTATACCGCCGCTCGTTACGATGAACTGCATCGCTGGATCAGTTACTGGTATCAGATCCAGGCGGTCGCCAGGAGCGGCGCGCGCAGTGTGTTGGAAGTCGGCGTCGGTTCCGGCGTCTTGAGTTCCTACCTGCGCGCGCGGTTGGGTTTGGAAGTCACGACCTTCGACTTCGACGCGTCTTTGCACCCGGCAGTTGTCGGGGACGTGCGCGAGCTTTCCGCGTGCTGTGGCGACGAACGGGCGGATGCCGTGGTGGCTTTTCAGGTCCTCGAACACTTGCCCTTCGCCGACTTCGAAGGGGCGCTCCGGGAAATGGCGAGGACGACCCGCCGTTCCGTGCTTCTTTCACTGCCGTATTATGGCTGGGACGCGAGTTTCCGCTCGCGTTTGTGGAAGCGGCAATGGGCCTTTGGGTTTCGGCTTTCGAAGAATCCGGCGTGGACGTTCAACGGCGAGCATCATTGGGAGATCGCGACCAGAGGGCATTCCCTCGACAACGTGCGTGAAGTTATCAAGGGAGTGTTGGACATCGAGCGGGACTACTTCTGCCCGGACTATCCCTACCATTACTTCTTCGAATGCCGCCGGAAAGGACTTCGATGACACCGGCTCCGCTCGACGCGTGGCGTCCGGTCCTCAAAGGACGCCGTTTTCTCTGGCTCCTCGCCCCGCCGTGGCACGACGTGCCGACTCGGCAGAATCATTTCGCGCGACGGCTTGCCCGATTGGGCGCGGAAATCCTCTACGTGGAGAATCCGCCCGCCTTGAGCAGCGTCATCAGGCAGCGCCGCTGGCGCGAACTGCGGCTGCGCCGGCTAGGGCCGATCAGGGAAATCGAGCCGCGCCTGCATGTGCTGTCACCCGGGCTGAATTTTCCGGGCATGAAGCGCTCGGATACGGTTGCGTCGGTCAACGGCAGACTCATCGCAGGGCAAATAAATCGCTATCTTCAACAGCAGGGCTGGTCCTCGTACGAATGCTGGTGCCGCGTTCCAGCGAGCATTTTTGCGCTCCGGTATCTCACGCCGGATACCACCGTCTACGATATCACTGATGACTATGGACTCTACGAACGGAACGGCGCGGCGCGAGCGACTGTCCGGGAGCGTGAAGGTCTCCTGCTGGCGCGCGCGGACCATGTTTTCATCACCTCCGCCGAGCTGCGCAAAAACCCTGTGATTTCCGCGCTCCGGCCCCGCCTTGTACCCAACGGAGTCGATTATGAGCTGTTCGCACAGGGCGGTGAGGCCGGTCCGGTTCATCCGGTGATCGCATCGATCCAGAAACCGATCATCGGCTATGTCGGACTGACGAGTCATTGGATGGACTTCCCCTTGCTCGAAAGCCTCGGGCAACGCTGGCCGGGACAGGTGGTGATGGTCGGCCCGATTGCGGCGGAAGTGGAGGCGCGCGCGCGCGCGATTCCCGGCATCGTGTGGGCGGGATTCGTGCCGCAACCGGAACTTCCCCCGTACCTGCGCGGTTTCGACGTGTGCATCATGCCTCATCTCGCCAACGAACTGCGGTGCCGTTCCAACCCGCTGAAGATCTGTGAGTATCTAGCCATCGGTAAACCGTTCGTATCGGTCGATCTGCCGGCGGTCCAGCCTTTTTGCGGCGTGATTGACGTGGCGGCGCACCGGGACGATTTCGTACGTCTGGTTGCCGCCAATCTGGCCTCTTCTCCTCTCCCGCACATCGTGGAATGGCGTCAGGAAATCGCGCGATCATTCTCCTGGGACCACATTCTAGGGACGGTTCTCGAACAACTCTATCCGCTCTTGCGCGTCGCGGCATGACGACGATCTCCCCGCTCTGGTTTGCGATCCTTTGTCTGGCAGCCGGCGGCGCAATCTGGCTCTGGCGGCCGGCTCTCTTCAGCTTTTGGGTGGTCAGTTTCATGGTTTTTCCCACGGCCCGGGTAGGAGTCGGCCACGCGCCGATTTATGTGTACGACCTCACGATGGTGGGTGTCCTCTATGTCCTCTGGTCGCACGGTGCCTTCAAAACGTGGCCCCTGCGCGTCATCCGCTGGCACGGGTGGTTGGTCGGCGCTGCCTTCCTGCTCAGCGTGCTCTACGGGGCGGTGCGGTACGGTCCGGCCCCGCAACTCCTCTGGATCTGGGGTCACACCAGCCTGTCGTGGATGGGTTTTGCGGTCGGCGTCGCCGTGCTGTCCGATCCGGGACAGTTCCGCAACAGGGCTGGGATGCAATACGGCTTCCTGTTCTCGGCCTTCGCGCTCTGCGTCATCGCCGTCATTCAATATGTCAATCTCCCCCCGGTCGACGCGATCAACAGCTTCTTCTACGCCGGGATCGGTGCCGAGGAATCGGTCGAAACCTACCACATAGGGGCACTGAGCAACCGGGCAAGCGGCCCGCACTTCGCGCCGACGGCCTTTGCCGGCATCGCGCTGCTGGCAGCTATCGTCCATTGGTTGATCACCGAGCGCGAGCAAATCGTTCCCAGGCTGCTGATGCTTGTTTTTTCGCTGGTAACGATGCTCTGCACGGTTTCCCGGCACGGTCTGGCGGCGGTGGCGGTGGGGGTGATCGTCATGATTATATTCTCCGAAGGCCGGGTGCGCGTGCACCTGCTTGTCGGCGTTATGATCGTGGTTCTCGTGCTCGGCTTTGTCGCGAGCGGTGGGATGTTGCGGGACAGTTGGAACGCCCGGATGTCCCGGTTCGACGACGGCGTGATGGAAGATGACAATATCACCGCGCGCGTCATCGACGGACCCGCGCGGCTGTCGACATTTTTGGGCCAGCATCCCAGCATGTTGCTCACCGGGGCCGGCATCGATCCGGAAAAACTGCTTTCCCGCGCAGGCATCAACGATGACTTCGATGGCGGTTTCGTGTCCAACGGTTTCCTGCTGTCGCTGTACTACTTGGGCGTCGGCGGGTTTCTGTTGTACGGCGGATTCTGGGCTTGGGCTTTCTTTGCCGCCGGGACGGCGTCGCCGGAAAAACGCGGCGTGCTCCTGGGTTGCGTCACGATGGCGGCCATCATCGTCGCCGCAGACAATTACGGGATCATGTACAAGCCGGCTTCCACGCTGCTTTTTCTCGTGGTTGGGTTGGTTGCCACGCGTCGGGAATTGCCGGACGCGGAGTTGGAAGAGACAGGGCCGATTGTATTCGTGGAAGGAGAACCCGCCCATGCCGCTTGAAGTGGCCTTTTACAGTGACAGCCTCACAACGGAGCGACAGTACGGTTTGTCGCGCTACGCGTGGGAACTTTTGCACGCGTTAAGAAAACTTGGGCCAGAACTCCGCGTGCGCCCGGTCTCCGCTCACGTTTGCGTAAACGCGCAACAAGTCTCGCAAATGCGCGACTCACTCGGCTACGTTCCCCTGCCATGGGGCCGGAAGGTAACCGCCGCGCTCTGGAGCACCATGCGCGCTCCCGCTTTGGAAACCTGGACGCCGTGGGCGGATGTGGTTCACAGCGTCGAACCGGGTTATCCCATCGCCACGCGCCGGCCGCTGGTGGTGACCATCCATGACATCGGTCCGTTGACGCATCCACATCATTTTCGCAACGCCAGGCCGTGGCTGCTCAAGAAGGCGCTCCTGTCTGCCGCCGACCGTGCGGATGGCATCATCTGCGTTTCACAAACGACCGCCGATGCGGTACAAGGGTTTTTGCGCCGGGACCTGGGAGATCGACTGCACGTCGTTGCCGAGGGGGTTTCCGAAGAGTTCTTCGAGGCGGAGCCGCGCGAGCAATGTTCCGCTGTCTTGCCCGGCGGTCAGCCTTTCTTTCTTTGGAGCGGTTCCTTCAGTCCGAGGAAAAATGTCGCTCGTGTGGTAGAAGCCTTCGAGCAAATTGCCCCCCGGCTGCCGCACGATCTCGTCTTGTGCGGAGGAGCGGGCTGGGATTCTGCGGAAACTCTCGCACGCATTCACGCCTCGCGTTTTGCGGATCGCATCCATCTGCCCGGACGGGTGAGCGAGGCCCAACTCCGCGCTTATTATCGGCAAGCGGCCGCGTATATTTTCGTCTCGTTGATGGAAGGTTTCGGCTTACCGGTCTTGGAGGCGATGGCAAGCGGCTGTCCGGTCATCACTTCCAACCTTTCGTCTTTGCCTGAGGTCGCTGGCAATGCCGCGTATCTGGTCGATCCCTTGAACACGGAACAAATCGCGCAGGCGATGAGCGAGATTGCATCGGATGCCACGGTGAGCAGCTGTCTGTCAGTCAAGGGTCGGGCGCGCGCCAGCCAGTTTCGCTGGAGTTCATGCGCGGTGGCCGTGACCAGAATTTACCGTGAGGCGCACGCTGCCCGCGCCCGGGTGCGCCGACGCATTATACGTCCGAAAGTTTCCCGCGCATGAATACCCGTCCGGAGAAAATCGCTTTATACCAGCCATATCCACACACAATGGGCGGATTGCAGGCGGTCGTTCTGCAACTCGGGCGGGGTTTGAGAGCACAGGGATGGAATCCACTGATCATCTGCCCCGAAGAGGGCGCATTCGCCGGTGTGGCACGCGAGGCCGACCTGCCGGTGCTGGTGATTGACCCGGGGGCAGCTTGGCATGTTTACGGCCGGGGTGATCGGACGGCCAGTTATCTTTTCTCCCCGCGACGCGCCTGGCAACTCGTGCGCTACTGGATCAAGCTCGGCCGCGAACTGCGCCGACGCGGAGTCACGCTGCTGCACTGCAACGATTATCGCGCCGTGATGCTGGCCGCGCCCGCCGCGCGCCTCGCGGGCATCCCGGTCGTCTGGCACATGCACGGGTTTGTCCCGTCACGACTGGTCAACTTCACCGCCGCCATGCTGGTGACCCGCGTCGCCGCCGTGTCGCGGGGAATGCTTGGGTACTTTCGTGTCCCGGCTTTCTTCCAGCGGAAATTTTGCGTGATTCACAACGGCTTGGAAACGCTGCCAGAGCTTGCTCCCGCCGTCGATGCTCAGAAACTTGTCGTGCTCGCGGTCGGTACCCTCCATCCGCGCAAGGGTTATGAGACGCTGATTCGCGCATTTGCGAAAATCAGTGTGCAATTCCGGGCAGCGGAGTGCCACCTCATCGGCGGTGAATTTGGCGACGGCAGTTACGCGCGCATCCTTCGCTGGCTTGCACAGAGTGAAGGTGTGGCGGATCGGGTTCACTTCCGAGGTTACTCCGCAAACGCCGCCGTCGAAATGATGCGGTGTGCGATCTTGGTGATCCCCTCGAAAGTCGAAGCATTCGGCATGGTCGCAATCGAAGCGATGGCGGCCGGAAAACCGGTCGTGGCCACGCGCACCGGCGGGTTGCAGGACATTGTCGAGCACGGCAAGACGGGTTTTCTGGTCGAGGAAGACGACGCGGATGATATGGGACGCCGTCTGGCGGAGTTGCTGAGCGACCCCGCGCGAAGGGAATCCATGGGCGCAGCCGGGCGCGAGCGCGTGCGCGGCTATTTCATGGCCGGCACGATGATCTCGGATTTCATCGAGCTTTATCGATCCGTGCTGCGGCCCGGCAGAGAGAAAGTGGACGATTTGCGAGCGGCGGACGCGCTGCTTACTGGCACGAGTACCGAGCCGCCGGCCTGACGCGGCAAGCAACTCCGCGCGCTCCAGAAAAATCAGGGACTGGCTCGGAGAGCCATCAGCATCTTGATGGCCGACGCCTGCAGCGACTTGCCATCACACGTTTCTCGAATGATCCGATGGCGCGCGGGCAAAACGTCAACGTTCGCCGGAGCGCACGACGCCCGAGATGTTTGCGGGATTGGCAGTCTGGGCACCGTCCATTCCAAGGGAGGAATAAGTAGGGGCTTGCACCGATTTGCCTGTGACCGTAGTTGAGCCGTTGGCGATGGCGGTCAGCGCGTCGAGTCCGTCGGCGGTTAGCGCGCGATTTAGCTGGATCAACGTTTGGGAAATCGCGGCGATGGTCTCGCCGCCGAGCGAGGCAGTGGCGATGGCTTGTTGGGCGATACCCAGAGCGGTCTGAAAACCGGCACGCCCTGCGAGCAGCTCGTCGGCGCTGGCGGTCCGCGTTTCGGTCACATTGCCGAGCGCATCGAACATCGTCGTCTTTCCGGTGAGCAGGTTCACGAGCCGCGTGCCTGCCGGGGCAGTTGTGAGCACGGAGCCTTCATCGACCACAACCGATTTCCCATCCGGGCCCGAGACTTCTGCCGAACCGCTGAGCACGGTTACCAGGACGGACTTGCTCACGGTTTCCACTATGCCGGCTAGGTCGGCACCACCCGGCTTCGTCACTTTTGCCCGCACCGCCACCACCCGGCCCGGTGTGATGACCTTGAGCTTCGTGACATCCGGCTTGAATTTCTCGACCGCGTAGAACAACCGGCCGACGTCCAGGCGCAGGGTCGCGGCGCGTTTCCGCACGCGGTCGCCGTCGCGGTCGAACTCCATTTGCTCAATGGTCGTTTCACTTTTCTCGGTCACCAGCACGGTACCACCCGGAAAAGGATCGAAAGCGATCTCACTGGCGGGGCCGATTTTTAGGGCAGTCTTTATCGGGAGCGCGCGACCCACCTGCGGAGTGACGGCACCGTCCGCCGGGGCCGATGCCGTCACCGTGCCGGCTTTGTGAACGACCGGCGCCGTCACCGGTGCGGCCGGTGCGGACGAAACAAAAAGCAAAGCGACCAGAAGAGGGGCGGGTACGGGAGTTTTCATCGCGGGTATTTCCAGCGCGTTTCGCGCCACGTCCGCATCCGTGAACCCGGAGCACGAGTGTCGGATGACTCAAGGAATCACCCGAGCCATGCACACTTACCCGCTTCGGAAGTAAGGAGCCATCCTCTGGAGAGGCGTATGCCAATTGCTCTAACCTCCCGCCATGAAATCATGGGCTCATGCGGCTTGCTTGGCGGTCGTCGCAATCTGCAACGTCGCCGCCGCGCAAAGCCTCCCGGAGGAACTCTCCCCTACCGGAGACCCGGCTCTCTCGCAAGAGCGGGTGGATACCGGCATGACTTCCCTGGCGGGACGCGACACGGCCGACGAACCCGCCATGCCGGACGGTGGCGCTCCTTACACCCCGCCGGATGCCAGACCGCGCAAGCCCTACGACTTCCATTTCCGCGCCACGGCAAACGCTAACTACGATGATAATATCTTCATCCAGGAGAAGAATGCCCAGGATGATTTCGTGACCGGGTTCACGGTCGGCGCGACGCTGGGCCTCGGCGATGTCGAGAAAAGGAAGGATGCTTTTCTGGTGGCGAGTTATGACATCAGTCCTTATTTCTTCGCGAAGCATTCCTCGCTCGACAGCATCGATCACGACGCCTCTCTCCGCGCGCAATGGCACGGAGCGTTGCTGACCCTCGGCGGGGTGCTGCGGTTCCTCGATCTGACGGGAAGCGACAAGGACGCCGGCAGCCGGGTCAACCGGAAAGTGTACGATGCCGAATTTACCGCCGTGTATGCCTACGGCGAAAAGACCCGTCTCGGGGCAGAGTTCCGGCTGCAACAATCCGACTACAGCCGTCGGATCGATACGACGGACATAAACACATCGGTCTGGGCCGATTACCAGTTGACTCCGCTGATCGCCACGGGCGTCGGCGCCACGCTCGGCTACGTCGACGTACAGGACAGCGGCGGGCAGGTCTATGAACAATTAAACGGGCGCGCGACCTACGCCCTGGCGACGAAAGTCAACGTCGGCCTGAGCGCCGGGGTCGAATTCCGGCAGGTGGAAAACGGTCCGTCGAGCGTCACACCGGTGTTCTCGCTGGAAGCTGATTATTCGCCGTACGAATTGCTCAAGCTCACGCTGACCGGCTATCGCCGGGTGATTCCTTCCATCATCTCGCGGCGCGAGAATACCGATGTCACGGGCGTAAGCTTCGCGGTACGCGAACGCTTCCTGCAAAAATTTGAAGTGACCGTCACAGCGGGCTTCGAGAATACCGACTACCACTCGGAGGGAAGCCACTACTCCGTGAACCGGAATGAGGACTACTTTTTCGGCCGCGTGGACGTGTCCTACATCCTATCCGAGCAATGGCGCATCGGCACTTACTTTGAACTGCGGTCCAACGACTCGAGCGAAAAGTACCGCTCGTTCGATCAGCACCAGACTGGTGTCAATGTTTCGTTCAATTTCTAACTAACCCAAAGAAATCTATCCCATGAAATCTACTCTTCTCCTCACGCCTGCCTTCCTTTGCACTTCCTTGTTCGTAGCATCCGGTCGCGGTCAGGATCTGTCGAACGTCCCAGCCGCCATTGCGGTCGCCCCGGCGAGTCCCGTCGAAGACACGCCCTCGGAAAACTATCGGCTCGCCGCGAACGATTTGATCAGCGTGAAGGTCTTTCAGGAGGACGACCTCAGCAGCAGTGCGCGCATCTCCGCCGACGGCAACATTCCTTTCCCGCTCATCGGCCAGGTGAAATTGGCAGGCAAAACGACGCATGACGCCGCTCAACTCGTTGCCCACTTACTGGATGCCCGCTACCTCGTAAATCCCCAGGTCTCGATCACAGTCATGAGTTATGCGCGGAGAGGGTTCACGGTTCTCGGGGAAGTGTTGAAGGCGGGCTCTTACAACATGCAGTTTCAAGATTCGATCGATCTTCTGGAAGCCATCGGCACCGCCGGTGGTTACACGCGTCTGGCCAATCCCGGCAAGATCACGGTCAAGCGGCGCGACCAGGACCGGGATGTCGTCTTCGAAATTAACGGCAAGGATCTGGCGAGCGGGCACGGCGGCAGGTCATTCCGTGTCAAACCTGGAGACATGATCACCGTGGGCCAAAGAATGTTTTAACCTCCGCTCTATTTGTCCGATTACGACGCCTAAATGAAACACATGAACAGTCCAAGCGCAACGCTGCCAACCGTCCGCCCGGCCATTCCCTGGCGGACAATCTATCACGTCCTGCTCCGCCGATCCTGGCTGATCAGCGCCTGCGTCATCCTGGCGGGCTTTGCCGGTGTCGCTTATCTCGCCCGCACGCCGAAGATATACGCTGCCACCACGGCGATCCAGGTCGAGCAAAGCGAGACCAAGGTCATCAACATTCAGAGCGTCACTCCGGAAGACTCCAGCACGGCGGAGCTGCTCAAGACCATCGAGCAGAACTTCATGTCCAAGGATCTCCTTCTGCGCGTGGTCAAGAGCAGCGGGCTGGCCAACGACGCGCGTTTCCTGCCCGATGGAGTGAAAGCGCCGGTCAGCGACGATCTGCTCACGGGCCTGATGAGCCGGGCGGTCTCGGTCAAGCTCCGACGCGGTTCACGGTTGATCGACATCACGGCGCAACACACCAATCCCGTCGTCGCGCAATTGATCGCACAGACCATCGTCAAGGAATACCTGCGGCAGGAATTCGAGCAACGTGTCGCCATGTCGAGGATGGCAAACGAGTTCCTGGTGGATGAAGCCAACCGGCTGAAGGCCAAGGTGGAGACATCCGAACGCGCGGTGCAGGAATACCGGGAAAAAAATGACGCCGGTTCGCTGGAGGACAAACAAAATATCACCGTGGAAACCTTGAAGGAGATCAACTCGCGGTACACGGATGCCCGCGGGACCCGCCTGAAGCTGGAAGCGGAGTACGCACAGGCCGAGAGCTTGCGTGACGGACCGGTCGAGAACCTCCTGGCTATTCCCAGCGTGGCCGCTTCGCCGCTCGTCGCGGAAAGCAAAAAAATGCTGGCGGACAAGCAGGTCGAACTTGCCACCCTGGCACATCGCTACCGCTCGGAGCATCCGAAGTTCATCGCGGCGGAGAGTCAGTTGCGCGAATTGAAAACGGAGTTGGACTCCCGCGCCCGCAAAGCGGTCTCCATCCTGCAAACCGAGTACGCCGCGGCGCTTTCCACCGAAAAAAGTTTCCAGGGAGCGTTGACGGCACAGCAAAAGCAAGCCTTGGAACTCAACCGGATTTCCATTCCTTACAACACACTCATGCGTGATGTGGCGTCGGATCAGGCGATGTACGAAGCGGTACTTAAACGTTTGAAGGAGACCGAAGTCGCCAAGGGGCTCGACACCAGTAATATCCGCGTGGTCGAATCGGCCAGTGTCCCGCGGGTGCCGGTTTCTCCCGTGGCGTGGCAGGTCCTTGCGATGAGTCTGCTGACAGGGTCAGTGCTCGGTGTGGGCATGGTCACTCTCCTGCATCTGCTCGATAGTTCGATGCGCACGGTGGATGATGCGGAGAATACTCTTGGCGTCACGGCTTGGGCGGCGATTCCAGACAATGCGAAGCCGAAAACCGGCGAAAGTTCGCTCGTCCTGCTCGAACAATCGCAGGCCGCCGCGGCGGAGGCCTTCCGCACGCTGCGCACCTCCCTCGCGCTCCGGAGCCCGGATGACGCCCGGGTTTTCCTGTTCACCAGTGCCGTCCCGGCAGAGGGTAAGAGCTTTTGTTCCGCCAACACCGCGATTGCGTTCGCGCAACTCGGTCTGAAGACCTTGCTCATCGATGCCGACCTCCGGCGGCCGAGTCTGGCAAAGATCTTCGGTTGCGCACCTCGGTCTGCCGGTTTCGCCGAACACCTGGATAAAGCCGCGTTGCTGGACGAGTTGCTAGTGCCAACGCCCGTGCCCGGGCTGCATTTGCTCACGGCTGGCGCGTCGGTGCACAATCCCGCCGAGTTGCTCAACCATGTCAAACTGGCCGAATTCTTCCGCCATCCGCTGTTGCAAGGATTCGACCGGATCGTCATCGACAGCGCGCCGGTCAATGCCGTCAGCGACACCTTGAACCTGGTAGAGTTCGCGCATTCGGTCTGTCTCATTCTGCGGGCGAACAAGACCCCGAAACGCGCCCTGCTGCGAGCCCGGGAGGAATTGAGGGCGGCTGGCGCGCAGACCATCGGTTTGATCGTCAACCGATTGCCGAAGTCGGCGGGGGCAGGCTACTATTACTATTATTCGGCGGGAACCTATGGGAACGAAGGCGTTTACGGCGCGAAGAAGGTAGTCGCGGCGTGAGCAACGACGACCAACCGATGCCGGCGTACACGATCAGGTAGAATTGCAGCGAGGCGATCTGGAACGGAAAATCCACCAGCGAATGCACGGCTGTCGCGCCAAGTCCGAGCGCGGCGGCGAGGTAAAAGCTCCGGGTTTGCCGGTCCAGGACACCGCTGCGGTTCCGAAATGCCGCCACCGCGAGGGCGAGCCCGCCGAAGAGGAGCACGGCCCAGCACGCGGCGCCTATCCAGCCCCACTCGACCACCGTTTGCAGATAATCCTGGTGGGCGTAACGCCAGATCCCCTGGATGCTCTCGCCCGCCGGATTGCTGTAATGCGGAAAAGCCGTTTCGAAGGTCCCCGGACCCAACCCCATCCAGCCGGAATCGTGGATCATGCTGCGGGTGATCCGTGCGGCGGCCACGCGCGGGTTGTCCTGCAATAGGCGGGGGAGTTGCGCCCAGCGATCACGCGCCAGTCGCCATCCCCCCAGGCTCACCAGCATCGCCAGTGCCAGCACGATTGCGCCAGCCACGGCGATCACCCGCCCGCGCCCGCCGTTACTCCAGAGATGCGCGAGGAGCCGGGCTTGCGACAGCGCCAGGAGTAGCAGGAGACCGCAGGTAATGAGCGTCGCGGCTTTCGAGACATTGACGAAGGCTCCCGCGACCGTCACCAGCAACGCCGGCACGCAAATCGCGCGTTGCAGATCACTATCCTGCTGGCGAAACGCACGGATCGTGAGCAAGGCAATGACCGGCAGCGCGAGGTTGATAAAGCTCCCGGCATTGCCGTGATAAACGTACGTCGCAAAGAAAGTACCGGCGGTGCGGCCCTCCTCCCAAAAGGGCATCGGCGCCCCCAGGATGCGCTCGATCAATCCGAAAGCGACGACACTCGCTCCCGCCACGAGGATGCTCCAGGAAAGCCGCCCCCGCCAGACCGGCTCCCGTGCTAGGTCGATGGTGAAGCAGAGCACCCCCAACAAAGCGAAAACGCGCGTCATCGCGCGCGCCGAGGCCGTGCGGTCAATGGTCCCTGGCGCTTGCTCCCACCAGGATTGGATCGGGACAAAACGATGCAACTCCGGGTCGTAGAGGCCGTGCGCATTCCCGACCATGAACCAGCCTTGCGCCGCCAGGAGACCGGCGACCGTGACAAGACCCCAGGGCAATCGGGGCCAGCGCCGCTCTAGCGCGAGCGCGATGAAGCCGAGCAAACACGAGGCGGCGATCAGTGCGTTTAATCCATCGATGGCCCACGCCCGGGTGCAACCGTACGCCCAGGGTGCATAGATCAACGTGGCGAGCAAGAGCCACCGGGAACCGGCAGTGAGCTGGCCGCTCATAGCCGGGTCGCCGCGCGAAAGCGCAGGCTAGGGACTACGCGCGGGTCCCGGAGCGGCGGAGACAAAGGGCTGCGCCCGATGCGCAACTTGTTGCCATTGGGTCTGCACATAAGTGGCTTCTATCTTCGTTACCATTTTTCCGAGACCGAATAACTTCCGGGTAAGATGCCGCGCCGCCTGGCCCAGTCTTTCCCGCTCTTCGGGATGCGTCAGAAGGTGCGAGATGCCTTGTGCCAATTGTGACACGTCGCCCACCTCATACAACCAGCCAGTCTCCCCGTGACGCACGACCTCCGGGATGCCGTAGATCGCCGGCGCGACCACGGCCCGCCCCATCAGCATCGCTTCGACCATTGCACGGCCCATTGCCTCCCACCGGGAGGAAAAAGCAAAGAGATCGGCTGCCGCCACCAGATCCGGGATATCGTTGCGGAAACCCAGGATACGCACGTTTCTTTCGATGTTATGGGCGCGGATCGCGGCTTCCACCTGCGGGCGCAAGTCCCCATCCCCGGCAAACAACAGCAGCGCGCGGGGATGCTCGCCAACCACCCGGGCAAAGGCCTCGACGAGAAGCTGGGGAGCCTTTTGCGGCTCCATGCGCCCGACCTGAAGGACCACGGGACCATCCAAAGCAATCCCAAGCTTTTCGCGGGTGATTTCCCGTGGGGCGGCTGCATCCAGCTTCGTGAGGTCGATCCCCGTGTATGCCGTGGCAGAACGTTGCCGGTCCAGAATCCGGAGCCTTTGGCCCTCGTCACGGTCGCGATCACTGAGAGTGAAGATGAAGCTGGTCATGGGTCGCACGAGCCGCTCCATGCTCTGAAACAACCAATTTTTGCCGCGCGACATGTAGCCGTGGAACGGAAAAGCGTGGTAGGTATGCACGACGACCGGCACCCGGCAGATCCAGCACGCGAGCCGTCCAAGAAATCCGGCCTTGGCTGTGTGCGTGTGCACCACGTCGAATCGTTCCCGTCGGAGCAGCCTGATCATGTCCCGGAGCGCCCGCAAATCCCGCCACGGATGCGGCGGAGTTTGCAGAAAAGGAAGGGGATGGAACGTGTCGGCGGAGCGGCGCGCCCGCTCAACCCATTGACCGTTCGGGTTGCATCCGAGATGCACCTCGTAACGCCGCCGATCGTGTAACTCGCAGGTGCCGAATGTGTTATCCTGAGCTCCCCCGAGGACGGAGAGGGTGATCAGGTGGAGAACCTTCGTCCGATTCCAGCGATCCTCCACCAGGACCGGCTCGGAGTTTGTTTTTCGGGATGGGTCCATCGCGTCTGTGTGGCGGGACGGCAGGGGGTTCATTTGATCTAGGCAAACGCAATCGTTAATCCGGCGGACCCACTGGATGGCCGAGGCGGAGCTTCCAAAGAAGAAAGCTTGGCCGGATGGATTTTCTTTCCGAGCAGTTCGTCCATCGCCGTGAGAAGCTGCGGGGGTTGAACCATCTTCGAAAGAAAACGCCGTGTTCCATAGGCCGTTTCACGCTCTCCGGCTTCGCTGATCGGCACCAGCCCGGTGAAAAAGAGAATGGGAATATCGCGTACATCCTCCATGCGCCAGAGATCGCGCGCGACCTCCGCGCCGTTTTTGTCGGGCATGTCGACATCGAGCAAAATCGCGGACGGACGGTACGCGCGGGCGGTCGCGGGCACCTGGCAGGCCCGCGTTTCGATGAGCACGTCGTAGCCTCCGGTTTCCTCAAGGATCAGACGGACGATGCGGGCGAGTTGCGGTTGATCATCAACGACCAGGACACGGATTTTTTCTGGGTGCATCCTGTCTGACAAGCAGAAGCAATGCGGGGCGTGATGGCGGGCACTATGCAGCTTTCGGCTGGGGAACTGCGGTAGCCTGCAAGGGTGATTTCTTCGTATTTTTCGGTGCGTCCCTGCGGGTTGGATAGGAGTCAGACATCGCGTGCTTCGACTCTTTGTGGCTGCTCTCGACGCTGCCCGCCTAGAGCGCAGCCCGATTGGATAAGCCTTGCACTGAATCCTTCCCTAAAGTCTGTCATCCTGAGCGAGGGTAACGAGCCGAAGGACCTTCCACTGTCGAGGGCACCTCAGGCTGACCCAAGGATGATGATCCCGCGGCTGATTCAAACAGGATTCACTCTAGGCTTCGATAAAGCCGTTGCGAATTGCGTAGCGCACGAGATGCGTCACACTTTCGAGTCTCAGCTTACGCATGATCGCCGCGCGATGGGTCTCCACCGTTTTGACGCTGATGCTGAAGTAGTCGGCCAGTTCCTTATTTGACTTCCCTTCGGCGAGCAGTTGGACGATCTCACGCTCGCGCGCCGTGAGGGGCTCACCAGGATGAGCTTCCTTCTTTGACTTGTCGGCATGCATGAAGCGGTCGAAGAGGATTTCGGAGATCTTCGAAGTGAAGAAAGGCTTGTGCCGGCTGACGGTTTCAATCGCGTCGGCCAACTGCGTGCCCGCATCGGTCTTGTAAATGTAACTGCGCGCGCCCGACTCGAAGACATCGTGCACCAGTTGCTCGGTCGTGGAGCCCGTGAGGATCAATACCTCGGCCGTGGGAACGAGCTTCTTGATCTGGCGAGTGGCTTCCAGGCCGTTCAACTCGGGCATGGAAATGTCGAGCACGGCCACGTCGGGTTGCAGCTTTTCCGCCAGCTCGACAGCTTCGCGGCCGTTGGTCGCCTCTCCACAGACTTCCCAGTTCGCATTTGCTTCGATCAGGGCGCGCGCGCCGGTGCGGATCATCTCGTGATCGTCCGCAATCAGGATACGGAGTTTTTTCATAGGTAGGATTCTGCGTAACCGATTTGGCTGAAAAGTCTGCGTGCGAAGGTTTGCTGCTGGGGAGTCCTCAGCGATATCCCGCCTCTGCGGCACGAAACCCACAGGCTTGAAAGTTCATCGAGTGAGCCGCCTGACCCACCGGCCCGGCGGTAGATCGTGCAAAGGAAGGGAAGTGCTGTTGTCATTGAATGGACAAGCGGTCGGCGAGGCGAGGAGATTCTTGGAAATATTGCCAGGGACCACTCGTTCGCTTTTGTGCGCGGTCGAAGGAGATGCCCCTCTGCGGCGAGAGCTTTATTGTGGCAGGAGAGTGACATGGATCATGCGCAGGAGTTGCTCCGAATGAAAGGGTTTGGGCAACACGCCCCGGACACCCAGTGCGTCAAATTCCCTTAGACGTTCGTTCGTGATTGAACCGGTCATCAGCACGATGGGCAGATCGGGCGTAATGTTTTTCAGCGCTCGGGAAAAAGCCTGACCGTCCACGATGGGCATCCGCACGTCCGTCAACACCGCCGCGATCATGCGCTCGGACTGCACGTACTTCGTGATCGCGTCCGCGCCATCGGTCGCAATGAGGACGCGATAGCCGTGACGGATCAACGTCTCCCCGATGAGGTCGCGGAACGGGCGTTCGTCGTCCACGACGAGGATCAATTCGCCATGGCCGCGTGGCGGCCTGCTCGTCTGGGGCCGATCCACGGTGCTTTCGTTTTTCGGGTCGGCGGGCAGGTAAAGAGAGAACGTCGCGCCTTCGCCCGGTGCGCTTTTTACCTCCAGCACCCCGTCGTGATGGCTCGCGATTCCCGCGGCCGTCGATAGCCCCAGGCCCGTGCCCTTGCCCGGTGCCTTCGTGCTGAAAAATGGTTCGAAGATCTTGTCGCGTATCTCTTCCGGGATGCCCGGGCCGGTGTCCGTCACCCGCAGCCGCACATACTCGCCGGGGCGGAGTTTGGCGTGCCCGCCCGCGTAACTTTCATCCACCGGAAAATTGACCGCCTCCAGCCGGATGATGCCGCCCAGCGGCATGGCGTCGCGCGCGTTCACGCAAAGATTCATCAGCACCTGGTGGAGCTGCGTCGCGTTGCCCGACAACATCCAGAGATCGGCGGCCGTGTGGTATTGGACATGGATGTTCTGCGGAAAAGTCTCTCCGGCAATGGTCGCGATCTCGCGGATGAGCAATCCGGCGTGCAGCGACGTGCGGTCTTCCGTGGAGCCTTTCGCAAAGGTCATCATTTGTGCCACGATCCGCGCGCCGCGCCCGATGGCCGTCTGGATCGTTTCCAGGAGCGACTCCTGATCCGGGCGCAGCGTGCCGTCCTGGAGCAACTGCGTGCCCATCATGATGGGAGAAAGCAGATTGTTCAGGTCGTGCGCGATCCCGCTGGCGAGGGTGCCGATGCTTTCGAGCCGTTGCGAACGCAGGAGCTGTTCCTCGGCCGACTTGCGCTGGTTGATCTCCGTTCCCAATTGCGTGTTCGCGGCCAGCAGGTCGGTCGTCCGCGCGGTGACTTCGCGCTCGACCTGATCGAGGTGCCGGGCCGACAGGCGCGCGAGACGCCATTTCTCTGTCAACGCACAGGCGAGCTGGAGTACCTCGACCCCGGCGAAGGGCTTCTTGAGAATCAGCAGCCGGTCGCAGTGCGCGAGCTTGCCGACCGTTTCCTGCCACGAGTAATCCGTGTAGGCCGTGCAGACGACGACCTGGAGTTCCGCGTCGATCTCCCAGAGCCGAGCTGCCGTTTCCAGCCCGTCCATGCCGGGCGGCATCCGCACGTCCACGAACGCCACCGCGTGCGGCGCGCCGCTCGCGTGGGCCGCTCGGAAAAACTCGACCGCTTCGAGCCCCTGCGATGCGAAATCCACGGAGAACTCCGGTCGCAGCTTCACCGGCGGAGCGTCGCCGAAGAACGCCGCCTCGGTCGCGGCAAACGCGGTGCCCGTGGCCCCTCCAAGCACCTTGCGGAAATCGTCGTGGATTGCCGGATTGTCGTCGATGACCAGGATTCGGTGATTCATACTGCCTCGATTCCGGTGGGAATTTCAAGGGTGAAAAGCGCGCCCTGTCCCGGTCCCGCACTGCTGACCTGGAGCGAACCTCCCATTTCCTGGGCCGCGATCGCGCAACTGTGCAAGCCGAACCCGTGGCCCGACGGCCGGGTCGTGAACCCATATTCGAAGATGCGCGCGATGTGTTCCGCAGCAATCCCGATGCCGTTGTCGGCGGCGCTGATAGACAGGCGCGCGGGACTTTCGAGCTTGGTGCGCACCGTGAGGTTCGGCGCGGAGGGCTGCGCATCGGCGAGCGCGTGTCGGGCGTTGCGGAACAGATTGACGAGGATGAGCATGATCTTGTGGCGGTCGAGCGGCAGCGGCGGGATGTCCGGGTCCAGGTCGCGGATGATCCGGCAGTGCTGGCTCTGGGGCGACGGCGCATTCATGCAGAGGGCGTCCTCGATCATTTCATTGACGAGCAGAATTTCCGTCCTCCCGCCGGCCGCGGTCGCGTAGCGTTGTTGGCGCACGACAATTTCCGTGATGTGATCGAAGTGTTTGCGCAGTTCGGTGATCTCGCCGTGCGCTGCCGCCTGTTCACTGTCGATGTGTTTGGCGAGTTCGTTGAGGTAAGCGCCGAGCTGGCGGCCCTGCGGATGGACGCCGAGAAATCCCGACAGATCGTAGGTGTGTTCGCGCAAGAGGTCCGCCACGCGCCCCAGGCCCGCGGTGCTCAGGGCCTGCATTTTCGCGGTGGCCACTTCGAGGGAAATGTTTGCACTGTTGAGGACGTTGCCGACGTTGTGCAGCACGCTGGTGGCGATCTCGGCCATGCCGGTCTCGCGCGAGAGTCTGACCAGTTCGCGGTGGAGATCGATCAGTCTCGCTTCGGCTTGCTGGCGCTCGCGGATGTCTTCCCGCAGCCGGATTTCCGTCGCTGCCATCGCCGCGAGTTCCTTGAGGGTCGTAAGATCGGCGGCGGCCCAGGCCCGCGGCTTCAAATCGATGACGCACAAGGAACCGATCACCTCGCCTTCCGGCAGCGCGAGCGGCACGCCGAGGTAGGCGATGACACCCTCTTCGATCATCGGATTATCGCAAACCATCCGGCATTTCCGTGCGTCCTCGACGACCAGCGGCTCACGCAACGCCACCACGTGCTGGCAAAATGAATGCGACAAAGGCGTGCCTCGCGCGGGGAAAAATGGTTCGGGCAATCCCACGGTGCTCTTGAAAAATTGCCGACGCTCGTCAATGAGAGAAACGATGGCGATCGGTGCCAGTGCCATCCGGGCGGCGAGACGGGTGAAACGGTCGAACGCTTCCTCCGGTGGGCTGTCGAGCAGACCGGTTCTACGAATGGCCGCCAGTCGCACCGGGTCCTCGACGCGGGCCTTGACGGTGGCCATCCACGCTGCCTGGTCCCAAGTAGCCGCCGGCTCGGACCCGATCGCACACGCGCCCGGGACGAATAGTTCAGGGTTTCGGAATTCGGTGCCGTGCATATCTTCGCCAGCCTAAGCGGGACTTGTTCCCGCCCGCTCCGGGGAGACTGTGTATTTCGATCGGCGTGAGTTGGGGTGGAAATGCGCGTTCCCCGCGGAAGAGCCCTTGTCTCCGGCCGGCCTGTGGGCAGTGGATCGTATCACCGGACAATGGCGTCCCCTTGGTTTTCTACCCAGCCCCGCGCTGCGAAGATACGGATGGTCCCCGTTTGCTGGTGGCTGGCGGCAGACCATAAGCTGTCAGTCATCTATGGAAATCCTCGTCACCGGCGGTGCCGGCTTTATCGGCTCGCACCTCGTCGAGGCATTGGTGGCGCGGGGGGAGCGCGTCAGCGTCCTCGACGATTTTAACGACTACTACTCGCCATGCATCAAGCTGGCGAACCTCGCTGCCGTGCGCCCACACATCAACGTCCACGCCGTGGACCTGCGCGATGCCGACACGGTCAACCGCGTGGTCGAGCGCGGCCGTTACGACGCGATCTTTCATCTGGGCGCGCGCGCGGGCGTTCGGCCATCCCTTGAACAGCCGCGGCTCTACGCGGACACTAATGTCATCGGCACGCTCAACCTGCTCGAAGCCGCGCGCGGGGCTGGGGTCAGGCGGCTCGTGTTTGCGTCGAGCAGTTCCGTTTATGGACTGTGCCCGCGAGTGCCCTTCCGGGAGGACGAGCCGCTGACACAAACGATCAGCCCCTACGCGGCGACGAAGCTGGCGGGTGAGCGTCTATGTTCCATGTATGCGCACCGCTACGGGATGCGCACGGTTTGCCTGCGGTTTTTCACGGTGTACGGCCCACGGCAGCGGCCCGACCTGGCGATTCACCAGTTCACTCGGCGGATCTGGCGGGGAGAGACGATTAGCCAGTTCGGCGACGGCAGCACGCGGCGCGACTACACTTACATCGATGACATCATTCAGGGTGCCCTCGCCGCTCTGGAGTACCGGGGGCCGATTTTCGATGTCTTCAACCTCGGCGAAAGCGACACGACCACGCTTGGCGAACTGATTTCGCAGATCGAAACGGCACTCGGCCGCCGGGCGATCATCCAACGGCTGCCCGAGCAGCCCGGCGACGTGCCGATGACCTGCGCGGATATTTCCAAGGCGCAAGCATTGCTCGGTTATCGTCCGGCCACCCCGGTGACCGAAGGCATCCTGCGGTTCGTGGAATGGTTTCATTCGATGCCGTCAGAGAACAGCGCCCTCGAGGAATTCAAACTACCTTGGGCGATGGCAGCCTGAACGGTTCCCCTGCGCGTTGACAATCCAATTTCCGAGTTTACTGCCTATCCGGAAACCCGGCTCCCAGCCCCGGCAGGGGCGGCAGAGTTTAGCCCGGGGCGTAAGCCCCGGGGAAAA